>JBFHVK010000038.1:0-13753 GCA_041589615.1 Gammaproteobacteria bacterium
CCAGTGAAACTGATAGTCAAAACGCTGTAATTCAGTATGCTGTTTTAATACCGCATAATCATCGTCGAGTGTGAATAACCAGTGAACGCCGGAGTAGTGATTTTTTTGTGCGAAGTCGATAGCGAATTTTATTAACGTGCTTTTTATGGCGGTGTCATTTTCACGCGCAAGAATGCGTGGTCCCTGGCAGGGAGAATAGGGGATACTGATGACCAGTTTTGGATAGTATTGTAATCCGGCGCGTTGATAGGCATCGGCCCATGCCCAGTCGAAAACAAATTCGCCATAAGAATTGTGTTTTTCATAGGCGGGCATTGCACCGATTAGCTCATCGTTATCGGAGTAAACCAGGAAGTATTTTGGAAACCAGCCGTAACTGTCCAGGCAGTCGCCCTGTTCAAAGGCGAGGAGAAAAGCATGTTGAACAAACGGGTTGGTATCACCCGTGAGATCATCCCATTGTTCTGCAGATACGTCTTTAAGCGATTCAATTATGCTAAGGCGCATGGACAGGCTCTTATGAAATATGAGAGATTACTACGCCTGCTATGCATACAACAGGCGTAGTAACTTTTAATTAGCCTTCCAGCTCGTCGAGGAATTTCTCTGCATCGAGTGCAGCCATACAGCCAGCACCTGCAGAGGTTACGGCCTGCTTGTATACCTGGTCAGCAACATCACCTGCTGCAAAAACGCCTGGTACACTGGTAGCTGTGGCATTGCCCTGAAGTCCCGATTGAACACTGATATAGCCATTGCTCATTTCCAGTTGGCCATCAAAGATACTGGTGTTAGGTGCATGTCCAATCGCAATAAATACACCGGCGAGAGCCACTTCTTTGGTGCTGTCATCTTTGGTGCTTTTAATGCGTATGCCGGTTACACCGCTGGCATCACCCAGTACTTCATCCAGTGTGTGATTCCATTCAATCGTCACATTACCGTTTGCGGCACGTTCTTTCAGTCTGTCAGCGAGTATTTTTTCTGAGCGGAACTGGTCACGACGGTGAACCACAGTGACATGATCGGCGATATTGGCAAGATACAGCGCTTCTTCAACGGCGGTATTACCACCACCAATTACGGCGACATTCTGGCCACGGTAAAAGAACCCGTCACAGGTAGCACAGGCAGATACACCTTTGCCCTTAAATGCTTCTTCCGATTCCATGCCGAGGTACTTGGCACTCGCACCCGTTGCAATCACCAGGGCGTCACAGGTGTATTCTGCAGAATCGCCTTTCAGAGTGAACGGGCGTTTGCTCAGGTCTGCCGTGTGAATATGGTCGAAAATAATTTCTGTTCCAAAACGCTCGGCATGCGCTTTCATACGTTCCATTAATTCTGGGCCCTGTACCCCTTCATTATCTCCGGGCCAGTTGTCCACATCGGTAGTTGTGGTCAGCTGACCACCCATTTCCATCCCGGTGATAACTACAGGGTTAAGATTGGCGCGGGCTGCATAGACTGCTGCTGAATAACCCGCTGGGCCAGAGCCCAGAATCAGTAGTCTGCAATGCTTTGTATCACTCATGTTTTTTTCTCCGGTACAGCGCCCATCAGGCTTAGCGTGAAATTTTGTGGCTATTAATTTTGTCGCTATTCTAACAAATCTTTATTAAATAAAGTCACAATCCGCATGTGAATTTAGGCCTCTCGCACTTTAATTTATACAGCGGCCTATTATTGTTGTGTTTTCCTGGTGCCAGCTTAAGGTTCATGGCATACACTGTTATTTAGATGAATATCATACAACGCAACACAAGATGCTAGAGATGAAGATTGGAATTCCGAAAGAAAACAAGGTACTAGAGGGGCGAGTAGCATTAATACCTGCCCACTGCGCTACGCTGGTGAGACAGGGTCACGAGGTCTTTCTCGAAACAGGTGCTGGCCTGCTTAGTGGTTATCCCGATGAAGAGTACCTGGCGCAGGGCGTGACTATTTGCCAGCATGCAGAAGCACTTTACCAGCAGGCAAGCCTGATTGTTAAGGTGAAGGAGCCAGTAGCGCAGGATTTACAGTATTTGCGTTCGCATCATGTTCTTTTCTGTTACCTGCATCTTGCAGCTAACCTCCCGTTGACTCGTAAGTTATGTGATATTGGTCTGACCGCAATAGCCTTCGAGACGGTCACAGATGATGACGGCCGTTTGCCGTTGCTAAAGCCAATGAGTGAAATAGCCGGCACACTGGCGCTGCAGATAGGTACGCATCTTTTACACCAGCCTGAAGGGGGGAAGGGGCTGATGCTGGGTGGTCTTGCCAAAACAGATCCCGGGCATGTGGTGGTGCTGGGGGCCGGGGTTGCAGGAAGTGCAGCTGCCACGAAAGCGGCGGCAATGGGTGCGAATGTAACGTTGATTGACCGTGATGAGACTCGTTTTCATGCCTTATCGCAGCAGTTTTTAAATGTGCAGGGAGTGATTTCTTCAGACATCGCTATCGCAACCGCAGTCAATGAGGCTGATCTACTCATAGGTGCTGTGCTATTGCCAGGGCTGCATGCACCCAGGCTGGTGAGCGAATCCCAGGTGAAGTGTATGCAGCCTGGCAGCGTGATTATTGATATATCGGTCGATCAGGGTGGCTGTATTGAAACTATCCGACCGACTAACTACCAGGAGCCTACCTATAAACTGCATGATGTGCTGCATTTTGGGGTGACCAATATGCCCGGGGCGGTGCCAAGAACCGCATCTCAGGCGCTCTCGGGAGTTATTTTGCCTTATGTGCAGTGCCTGTGTGAGAGTGACTGGCAGCAACACAGAAGCCTGCAGGATGGTATAAATGTTCGCCAGGGACATATTGATAATCCGCTGATTGAGCAGGCCATGTCGCAGCAGCAGGGGGAGTGAAAATCAGCTTTAGCCGATCTGCACCGGTTCATGTATAATCGGCTGAAATAATAAAATTGTCTTTCTAAATCAATTAATTGCGCTGGCATTTTATACAGGCGTTTACCTTACATGACTCCAGCCGAGAGGGCTTTAACCGTTGGCACAGGCGCGACGCACCAAAGATGACAAACAGCATGGGCTCACCATTCATATAAGCCGTGGCTTACGTGAAGCCGCGCTATTTATCCTGCTGGCGATTTCACTGTTCCTGCTAACGGCGTTGGTCACTCACAGCATTCAGGATCCGGGCTGGTCCTACACAGGCCCCTCAACCAGTATAAACAACCTTGCCGGAGTCGTTGGTGCCTGGTTCTCCGATGTTCTGTATTTTCTGTTTGGTTACCTCAGCTACCTGTTTCCTGTAATGATTGCCTATAGCGGATGGCTGGTTCTTCGAGGCCGAAAAGACGATGGTGAGATTGATTTTCATGTACTGGGCGTGCGCTGGCTGGGTTTCTTTATGACCCTGGCAACGGGCTGTGCGCTCGCCAGCCTGCATTTTGTTATTCCACTGGATAGCCTGCCACTGGATGGTGGCGGCGTGCTCGGCCGCTGGCTTGGAGATGGTATGGCGGGAAGCCTCGGAGTGCTCGGCTCTACGCTCATCCTGCTGGCGGTGTTCCTGGCCGGAATTACGCTATTCACGGGGCTATCCTGGCTGGGAGTGATGGACTTTACTGGTGGAGTTATTCTCAGGGCATTTGAGTGGGTGCAGCAACGCATCACACAGTTCCGTGAAATTCGTCAGGAGAAAAAAGAGGGTGAAGTGGCACGCCAGAGCCGGGAAGAAACCGTTAAGGCTGAGGCGAAAAAGAAAGAAGCTCGCAAGCAGCCGGTGCGAATCGAGCCGGTGATCAATAAGGTGGAAATGAGCGAGCGCCATACCCGTGAAAGCCAGATTTCACTGTTTGATGACGAGCAGATTAAGGATACCGAGCTGCCACCATTGAGGTTACTCGACGAAGCTATACGATCTGGTAAGGGGCTATCAACCGATGCACTGGAAGCCCTGTCGCGACTGGTGGAAATCAAACTGAAGGATTTCAATATCGAAGTTGAAGTGGTGGCGGTTCACCCAGGTCCGGTCATTACCCGATTCGAGATGCAACCGGCACCGGGTGTAAAAGCAAGCAAGATTACTGCGCTTTCGAAGGATCTGGCGCGTTCATTGTCCGTGGTTTCGGTGCGTGTGGTCGAGGTTATCCCCGGTAAAACCGTGGTAGGCCTGGAAATACCGAACGAGCATCGTGAAGTGGTATCGCTGAGTGAAATACTCATGTCGAAGGCCTATGACAAGTCCAGTTCACCGATTACTGTCGCCCTGGGTAAGGATATCTCCGGCCAGCCGATGGTTGCCGATCTTGCGAAAATGCCTCACCTGCTGGTAGCGGGTACGACCGGTTCCGGTAAATCGGTTGGTATAAACTCGATGTTGATGAGCCTGCTTTACAAGAGTACACCGGAAACAGTTCGACTGATTCTCATCGACCCGAAAATGCTCGAGCTGAATGTGTATGACGATATACCGCATCTACTGACTCCGGTGGTAACGGATATGAGCGAGGCGGCAAATGCACTTCGCTGGGCCGTTGGGGAAATGGAAAACCGTTATCGACTGATGGCCTCGCTGGGTGTGAGAAATATCACCGGTTACAATCGCAAGGTGAGTGAGGCGATTGAAGCAGGCGAACCGATCAAGGATCCTCTGTTTGTCAAAGATGAACTGATGGGAGACGATCAGGAGGCACAGGACCTCAAACCAATGCCGTTTATCGTGGTTGTGGTCGACGAGTTTGCCGACCTGATTATGGTGGTTGGCAAGAAGATTGAAGAGCTGATTGCACGGCTGGCACAGAAAGCGCGTGCCTCGGGTATTCATCTAATTCTCGCAACACAGCGTCCGTCAGTGGATGTAATCACTGGCCTGATCAAATCCAATATTCCCAGCCGAATTGCCTTCCAGGTTTCATCCAAGGTCGATTCGCGCACCATACTTGACCAGATGGGTGCAGAACAGCTGCTTGGGCATGGTGATATGTTGTACCTGAATGCGGGTAGTAGCGTACCGGAACGTGTTCACGGTGCATTTGTAGATGACCATGAAGTGCATGCGGTAGTCGCTCACCTGAAGAAGCAGGCCAAACCCAATTACATTCCCAACCTGATACAGGATAACAGTGATGTGATTAAATTACCGGGTGAGGCGCAGGCATCATCCAGTGCTGGTGGTGAAACTGATGTGCTGTATGATGAAGCGGTTAAAATTGTCACCGAGTCTGGTAAGGCGTCCATTTCATACGTGCAGCGTCGACTGAAAATTGGTTATAACCGTGCCGCCAGGATGATTGAGGAAATGGAAGCTGCCGGCGTGGTAAGCAGTATGCAGTCGAATGGTCAACGTGAAGTACTGGCTCCACCACCTCCAGAACTGTAAGAACTTAATTGTTCTGTGATAGTCAATTAGTAATACTTAACCAGGTTCGACTTAATGATTAAAAAAATATTGCCACTGATTTTTATGCTTGTCAGTTTCTCCCTTCAGGCTGAAGATGATACAGCAAAGCAGCAGCTGCAAAATTTCCTGCAGACAACTGACAGTTTTTCAGCTCGCTTCCAGCAAAAACTGGTGGATCAGTATGGGTATCTTTTGCAACAGTCTGCCGGTCATTTAAGCATGCAGCGACCAGGCCGATTCCGCTGGGATTATATTTTGCCGTATCCACAGAATATTATTTCCAATGGTAAGAAAATCTGGATGTATGATTCAGAACTCGAACAGGTAAATGTGCGTCCATACGATCAGATACTGGCATCTTCACCTGTTAAACTGCTGGATAACAAACAGTCACTGGAAGAAGCATTCGAAATTGAATCTATGCCACAGAGTGAAGGGCAATTATGGTTGAAACTGATACCCAGAAACAGGGAAAGTGACTTCAAAGAAATGCACATCGGCCTGCTCGATGGAAAGATCAAGATTATGCGCTTTAGTGATAATTTTAATCAGCAAACAGAAATAGAATTCGAACAGCTAATAATTAATCCACAACATAAAGCAGAGCACTTTGAATTCGTCGCACCTGCTGGGACCGATATCATCGGTGACTTTTAATAAACCAGTGCATAAACAATAATCTTAAATTATGCCAGACCATGACTTTCGTCCACTTGCTGATCGCATCAGGCCCGATGAATTAGATAATTATCTCGGGCAAGGTCATATACTGGGTAAAGATAAACCACTCAGAGTCGCGATTGAATCTGGCAAGCTGCATTCAATGATTTTCTGGGGGCCACCCGGTACCGGTAAAACCACTTTAGCGCGTTTAATCTCACATTATTCACAGGCTCAGTTCCTGAGTATTTCTGCTGTTTTATCCGGCGTTAAGGATATACGTGCGGCCATCGATAAAGCGCATCAGTATTATGATGTGTATAAAAAGCCGAGTATTCTGTTTGTCGATGAAGTGCATCGTTTTAATAAATCCCAGCAGGATGCTTTTTTGCCATTTGTTGAAGATGGTACCGTGTGTTTTATTGGGGCGACTACTGAAAATCCGTCTTTTGAATTAAATAATGCGTTGCTCTCCCGGTGTAAAACCTATGTACTTAAATCGATAGCCACTGAAGATATGCTACAGCTGTTAAACAGGGCGTTATCGGATAAGGAAAAAGGTCTGGGGAATCGAGATGTAAAAATTGATGAGCATGCACTCGAGCAGATAGCCATACATGCCGATGGAGATGCACGACGCGCACTGAACTTTCTTGAAATTGCGGTAGATCTGGCAACAGAAGTTGATGGCCAGCTGTGTGTTGATACGAATACGATTCAGGAAGTTACTTCTCAAACACTGCGACGTTTTGATAAGGGCGGCGATTTATTTTACGAACAGATTTCAGCATTGCATAAATCGGTCAGAGGAAGTAACCCAGACGCAGCGCTCTACTGGATGTGTCGCATGATAGATGGTGGTTGCGATCCGGTATATATAGCACGGCGCGTTGTGCGCATGGCATCAGAAGATATAGGTAATGCAGATCCTCGCGGTCTGGAGCTGGCCTTAAATGCCTGGCATACCTATGAGCGGCTAGGTAGTCCGGAAGGAGAACTGGCCATTGCCCAGGCGGTGGTTTACCTGGCCTGTGCGGCCAAATCGAATGCCGTCTACATGGCCTATAAATCTGCAATGCAGTTAGCAAAGCAGAGTGGTTCTATGGATGTACCAATGCACATACGAAATGCACCTACCAGCCTGATGAAAGATATGGGTTATGGTAAGGATTATCGTTATGCGCATGATGAGGAAGAGGGCTTTGCTGCTGGTGAAACCTATTTCCCGGATGAACTGGGAGAGCATGAGTTATATCACCCAGTGGAGCGAGGTCTGGAAATTAAAATACGCCAGAAACTGGATTATCTAAGGTCGAGAAACAGCTCGGCCAAATAGTCTAAAATTATAATTATTGTATTTATAAAGAAGTATCCTATGTCAAACAAGAAGCTCGTTCCAGTTCTGGGTGTGGCTTCCGCGATAGGTGGCCCATCGGCAAGCTGCGCGCAAGGGCCCGCAATACTAAAGAACTCTCAACACGTATCGATTCTCAGTTCCCTGCCTGAAACCATTGAACTGCAATGGGAGCCTCTGCTGGAAGTCTCTGCAGATAAACGGAATTCACTCGATATACTGAAAAAACAGAGTTGCATTATCAGCCAGTTTAGTCAGCAACAACTGGAACACTATCATCCCTTTGTTGTACTCGGTGGTGACCACTCTATGGCTATAGGCACCTGGGCGGGTGTGCTTGATCAGTTACCCGAAGATGCAAGCTTTGCATTAATATGGATTGATGCGCACCTCGATGCGCATACACAGAGTACTTCTCCTTCAGGTAATTTTCATGGTATGCCAGTGTCCTGCATACTGGGTGAAGCGAATCATGATTTACAGAACTGTTTTCCATCACGAGCAATTCTTGATGGCAGGGATCTGTATATGTTTGGTATACGCAGTTATGAAGCAGACGAACTGGTGCTGTTAAGCAAGCAGAAAGTCAATGTATTTGATACCGAGCGTATCCTTAAGGATGGTGGAACGGTAAAGGTACTTACTCAGTTAATTGAGACTATTTCACGTTGCTATGATTACTTTGCGATCAGCCTGGATCTGGATGCTATCGATCCGGCAGATGCGCCTGGTGTTGAAACCCGTGAGCAGTCCGGTATCAGTGCAGAAAACCTCCTCTCAGTATTCAGGAGTATGCACCATACAAGTAAATTTATTGGTCTCGAAATTGCCGAATTCGATCCGGCAAATGATATTGATACAAAAACTGAAAAACTGGTATATGAAATTATTGCGGCGGTGTTTTCGAAATAGCTGTTACAACCATAGCTAAAATTTCTTTTCAGGAAGTTATGACTTATTTTTGGTTACCTTACAAGGCTATAAAGATTTTTAGGGTCATCCAGTTCAGGTATGAATTCAATTTCTTTGCCGAGCTTTAATTCCTCTGCCAGTTTATGTACCAGCTTTAAGGTGGAAAAATCTTCCAGTGCAAAACCTACCGAGTCCATAATGGTTATTTCATTAATGTTCTCTCTACCTGCTTTATGTTTGCTAATAATCTCCCACAGTTCAGCATAAATATGACTTGCATCGAGTTGCTGGATTTCACCTTCGATAAGACTCTGTTCTGTAAACTCGACAACAAGTTTTGCCTGCTTTAGTAATTCACCTGGCAGTTCTGTTTTTCCGGGACAGTCACCACCCATCGCATGAATGTGTGTTCCGGCTTTTACATCCTGTGTATTAAACAGGCAGACTGCCTTCCTGGCTGCTGTCGCTGTGATGATAATATCGGCATCTTTTATCGCTTCAATCACAGAGTGGCATTCAATTATTTTTTTAAATTCACCAGATAGATTGATGGAAAACTTGTTCATGGCAGCATGATCAATATCAAAAATACGCACTTCAGATAGATTGAACAGCGACATCACCGCCATTGCCTGAAATTCAGACTGTGCACCACAGCCAATAATGGCTAGTACCTTACTGTCATTTCTTGCAAGATATCTTGCGCCCAGGGCAGTGATAGCTGCGGTGCGCACTGCTGTGAGTAGTGTCATCTCGCTAATCATCAGGGGGTAGCCAGTGCTTACGTCTGCAAGCAGACCCATGGCAGCCACGCAGAGCTTGCCACTGCTGGTATTTGATGGATGACCATTAACATACTTGAAGCTGTATAACTGCTGATTGGAGCAGGGCATCAGTTCTATTACGCCGTGGTCAAAATGAGTGGCATAGCGAGGAGATTTGTTGAAAGTATGCCAGTGTAGAAAATCCTCCTCTAGCTGATCGATTAGCTGGAGATTAAAATTTTGCAGGCCAAGCTTATGTAGCATTGCTTGAATATCTGAAACATCGAGTATTAGCATCTGATTCATCCCAGTGCCTTTCGGCCACATTAGAGGTGGCATGCAGAGCATTTTCTGCTGTATCTATAAGTATAGTTTGCAGGACGGGATTTTATTAAAACCTGGGAGCTTATCTGGCCGATAATTATGTGCTTGAGTGGTCGCTGATGGGCTTATGACGGGCTCCAGTCATCACGGAAAAAACAGGGAATACTGCTAAACTTACTTAAATTACACAAAATTATAATGGTTGCACAATGAAAAAATTGCTCCTGAGCATTGTCGCTGGCGCTCTTGTTTCACCTGCCTGCCTGGCTGCACAATCGACAGAATCTGATCTGCTTGAATCTTTACAGCAGGATATGCAGCACTTCTCTGATATCGCCATCGACACGCGCCAGAATGTAGATTACATGCCTTATGTAATATCGACACTGCACAATAATGACCTGGTTGAACTGGGTGTGCAGAACCTACGGGAAGCACTGATCCTTGTTCCGGGTGTTGACCTGACCGTTGGCATGGCCGGAGTGAAAAATCCTATTTTTCGGGGTTCAAATCCTTATGCATTTGGCCAGTCACGTCTGATTATTGATGGCATG
The DNA here is from genome assembly GCA_041589615.1 of Gammaproteobacteria bacterium. Lineage (GTDB taxonomy): Bacteria > Pseudomonadota > Gammaproteobacteria > SZUA-229 > SZUA-229 > SZUA-229. Next base: position 9,924 of record JBFHVK010000038.1, read on the forward strand.
GTGGTGAATGACCAGATTTTTGGTGGCTATAACCAGTTCCTGGAAATGCCGATCGATATTATTCATCGTATAGAAGTTGTACGTGGTCCAGGGTCGATGCTGCAACATGTAAATGGCTTTGCAGGTTCTATTCATGTAATAACCAGTGCGAATCGAGATGATGGCGTTATCGCTGCTGATCAGGGTTTCATTATTGGTGGATCAGATGATCATGTCGGCGCAGGTGTCATCAAGTCAGTGGAACTGGGTAAAGGCCAGCTGTCTACCGATATTTATTATCACAAACATGATCTCCAGCTTCCCGTTGGCACTGATCGATACGGCAATGAGGGTGATACAGACCAGTCCCTGAAGAACTATCAGATCGGCCTTAATTACAATCAGGGTGGATTTAGCGCACGTGCACGTATATCAGATAATGAGAGTGGCGTGAGTTATGGCCAGGCATTCAGCCTCACTGATGACAGTAGTGATTTCCTTGATGTCGCGAATAATACGCTAGAGCTGAAATATGAAACCCGATTCAATAGTATGTTTGGACTGGAGCTGGCGCTGAACTATTTTGATGAGCATCGTGAGTTACAGAACAAGGTCATACCCGATGGGGCAATGGTGATGATGCCAGCCCCCATGATGTTGCCGGATGGGCGTTATTTCCTTGTAGACTATAAGGAGCAGCGAATAAGCCAGCGAATTCAATTGAACATTGATTTCAGTAATACTCATCGATTAATACTGGGTGTTGAGACCAGCCAGGCAGAGATAAAGGAAAATCAGGGAGCAATATCCAACAATGATCTGGCCACTATTATTCCCTTTGAACTATTTTCTACGGATAGTCGTGATGTAAATACGTTCTATATAGAAGACCAGTATGATTTCAACGAGCAGACGTCTGTACAAGTCGGTGCCAAATTAAGTAATTATGATGATGTAGATAACCAGTCTGCGATTCGTATGGCTGTAGTTCATCGGCTGGACGATGAGAATATATTCAAGGCGATGTTCAGTCAGTCATACCGTGAACCATCCTGGCGTGAACAGTATTTGAATGCTCAGGCTTATTTCAGACCAAATCTGGATCTCGAAGCAGAGCAGGTCGATGCACTTGAACTAGCCTACATTCACCGCACTGGGCATCGTGATTTTTTCAAGATTAATGCTTTCCTGTTAAAAAACAGTGATCAGATTGATGCGCAAAATACAACGCAAACATTTACTAATTCTGAAGAAAATGAGCTTACAGGATTTGAACTGGAATATGAGACCGGTCTTTTTAGTAATGATATCCTGGGTGTAAATTATTCGTTTATTAGTGGTGATAATGTTACAGATGCACTCGCTAATAGCGCAAAGTCACTAGCGAGAATTTATTATCTTTATCGATATAATGAAGACTGGGGTTTTTCTGGTGTATTTAAATACGTGGGAGATAAAGGTAGAACTTCGCTAGATAGTCGAGATGATGTTGACGCATATAGTGTTCTGGATATTACGACAAATTATTCCGGGTTCGGAGATAACAGCAAGCTGAGTATTAGTATAAAGAACTTGCTGGATGAAAAATACTACTTCCCATCACCTAACGGTACTTATTCCGGGGATTTTGAACAGCCTGGAGTAACGATATTCTTGCGCATGAGTAAGGAGTTTTGATATGAAAAAACTCTTTTTACTCAGTTTACTTATCTTATCGAGTATAAGTCTTTCTGTGAAGGCATACGATTATGATCCGCTATTGATGCGAGCTCAGGCCTCGATATTTCCAAAGATAATACTTCTGGATAAGAATCTTGATGAAAAAATTAAGCAAGACCAGGTGATAATTACGATTCTATATGGTAAAGGTGAAAAAAAAGTGGCGGAAGAGATTAAGAACCTTATCCATAAGCAGTATCTCAATAACCTCGGTAAAAAGAGTCTGACTGTAGATGTGGTTGCATTTGATAAATTCGATCAAGGTAATTCATCGACAGCATATTTTCTTCTGAAGGGGGGCGAGTCTCAGCGTAATATGGTGACTGCTCACGCTGCAAGCAATAAACGACTGGTTTTTAGTTATGACTATAAGGACTTCCAAAACAATGCACTGGTAAGTGTGTTGATGAAAGAAAAAACCTATATTTATCTTAATAAATCAGCAATACATGATTATGATATAAAGTTTCTACCACTATTCTATAAAATTGTGAAAGTTATTGAATGAAGAAAATTTCCTTATCACTGAAAATAACAAGTGCTTTTGTTGTTGTCTCGTTCATCACGGTTGTGTCTTTGTTTGTGATTTTTTCACTGCTATTTGAAGAGTATATGCTTCGAACAGAGAAAGAAAAGGTTACCTTAATTGCTGAAACTATAGAGCCTATGGTTGCAATGAATGCTTATCTTGGCATAAAAGACGAAATAAATAATCTGGCTCAGCAAATAGCGTCCAGAAAATATGTGCTTGGTGGTTCGCTTGAAATTAATCAAGAAAGGTTATGGTTAAAGGAATACAACGAGAATCTTGATCATTTTCATATTGAATACCCGATAAAGGATCCACTAACATCAGATATTATTGGCAATATGACTATTGCCTACTCCAAGCATTCTTTTAACCAGGCCGTTGCTGAAATGCGACGCCAGGTAATGATATATCTGGGAATGATGAGCATTTTCTTTCTGATTTTTGCTTTCCTTATCCGCTATTACCTTAATCCCCTGAGCTATATTGCTCAAAAAGTAAAATCCTATAAACTGGGTGATAGTCTTGATTTCTCAAAAGTACGTATGGAGCCTGAAACAGAAGCGATAAGCGATGCATTTGATTTAATGGTTGATAATATTCGTGAATATACTGTGTTGCTAGAGCAATATAAGTTATCAGTTGATGAAAGTTCTATTGTTAGCAAGATGTCGCCTGCAGGTGATATTACTTATGTGAATGATGAGTTTGTGCGTGTCTGCGGATATAGTCGCGAAGAATTGCTGGGTTCTGCCTGTGGTAGTCTCAGGGATCAATCTGATAGCAATAATGCGTATGAAGAAGCCTGGCAGTCTATTCGTGAAAAACGTATCTGGAAGGGAGTTATAAAGAACAAGACAAAAACCGGAGATGACTATTATGTTAAGTCAACGGTTGTGCCGCTTTTCGATGAAAACGGTGAGTTGCTTGAATTTATAAGTATCCAACATGATGTTACCCAGGTAATCCAGCAGCGTGAACAGATTATCCGTCAGGTAACTGATGAAACAACCGGGCTGCCAAATCGCGTTAAACTTACACAGGATGCAGAGGATATTGATGACATTTTCTTTGCTATGTTGTCGCTTGAAAATTACGATATTATTAAAACATATTATGGATATGATGCTGCCTTGTCTACCTTGAAGCAGCTTGCAGATATGCTGGTCAAACTTCTAATATCACAGGATATTGTTGTTTATAAAATGGCTGGTGGGGAATTTGCGCTACTCTCAGAAAAAACTATGGATATCGACTGGTTTAAACAGATATGCCAGTTCACAATAGAAAAAGCTGAAAGTTTCCAGGTGGATATTGAAGGTGATAGTATTGATCTCCATCTGTGTGCGGGCTGTACCAGTAGCAAGGAAAGCTACCTTAGTCATGCGGGGCTGGCACTTAAACATGCAATTGAGCAGCGTCAGTCACTAGTATATTATGAAGATCAGGAAAATCTGATCGCTCAATATGAAAATAATATAGAGTGGACTCGTAAAATAAAATCTGCTCTTTCTGATAATAGAATTACATTATTCGCACAACCATTAATTGATAGCAGCTCAATGCAGATAACCAAGTATGAATGCCTGGTTAGAATGATTGA
>JBFHVK010000039.1:0-13524 GCA_041589615.1 Gammaproteobacteria bacterium
AGCGTACCTGCATGCCATGATGGTGTTATCGGGTTATTGTGAAGAGTTAACATTTCCGGTGTTTGGCCAGACGGATGCGGTTGGTTCAGTCATGCGCAAACGTATAAAGCACCTGACGGACCCGATTAAAAAACAGACGGCGATACTACGAAGCTGAATTCAGATTATTATGTCATCACTCCATATCAGCAAAATCCATATTACATTGCAGGTAAAAGTGCCGCACGAATTACTCGAACGACATCTGCCTTCGTCGGCAGAAGTGGTGGGAGAGGCGTTGACAGAACAGGTTGTAGAAGCTGTTAAGAAGCATAAGCTAAGTTATTTTCCTGCGCTGGATTTTCTACAGCAACAGGGAGATATAGACGAAGACTTACTTGATGCTACAGAAACCATTGCCTGGTTTGCCTGCAAACTGGTGCGAGAAGAAGTGAATAAGAAACTTCGTGGCTTTTTTTCTACATTAAGCTTCCAGTCAGTCAAATGTACCTCTTTTTCTATGCCGGGTGTACGAGCGAATCAGTTGAATGCCTGGCACGAGCTGGTTGAGCATTATACACCTAATACCGTCAAGCTTGATGTGGTTGCCAGTGTTCTAAAAAAAGAAGAGCATCCAAAAGGTCTGGAGAACTGGTCGAAACAGTTGTTCAGACGTAACCTGGAAAACTCTTTTGATAATTTTGAAGTCATTCAAACGGCAGTTATGTAACAGTTCAGGTGATTAACTGGAACCGGTAACGGTTGTGTAGCAGTCAGTGTGAAACATAAAATTACCGGTATGGCCTTCGAATGCTTTTTCATAGTGGTAGCAGTAGAGGTTATGGCGTATCTGGTTGCGACAGGCGGATCAGTAAAGGCTGTAATGTGATGTGATCGTGTTTTGTTCTGTTTTGTTGCTAACCGCCATGACTGTTATTTACAGAATCGTTCGAGTTGTCGTTGATCTTTTTCAGCATGCGCAATATCACCTTTGGCTTCGGCTCGCTTAACAGCAATTAACCAGTGGGTACAGGGAGGGGGGAATGTTTCTTCAAGAATATACCTGGCTATCTTTTCTAGCATTTCATCAGGTAATGGCAGGGCAGGCATAAGCCCCATCTGCTCGACCGCGAAATCATGTTTTGCCTTGTTCAGACTGGGTGACTTAACAAACCCAACCATACTTTTCACAAAGTCCTCATCGTCCAGGGTGCCTCGTTTGTATCGACGTTGTACGCCCCACATTGGTGGCCCCAGTGGTGGGTCTAGTGCCTGGTCATGGCAGACATGGCATGAAGGGTAGAGTGACTTTCCTTCGGTTGCCTGAGGGCTTAAGGCTATGACCTGGCCTGAATAAAATAAAATCCCCAGTAGAAGTAGAAATGTTGTTCTGCTCATTGAGTTATCACCAAAATCTGGCCTGAATGTGTCTAGATAAATGATTACTTAATACATATTAAGGTAGAAAATTAAGTAATATATTGGTGTAAATCAATAGACTACGTAGATGTCTTTTTTGCTTCATCAGTCAGGCTTTTTTCTGGTTATATTTAGCTTTTCCCCTGTTTCATTTGCCAGCATTCTGGCCATCATAGTGGTAATAGCTTTTAACGTGCGCTTCAGATCTGGTGCAATCATCATAGTGGGTTATCGCAAAACATTTGACGCCGGCTTTATTAATCTGCATTGCTTCAGAATATTCGTTATTGTTGACTACTGAATACTCTATGACTGTGATATCCCTGTGCAGGATATTTAGTATGCAAGAACAATAGATAAGAGTTAATCCAGTGGCAATAAAAGACGGTGAATGACTAACCGTGTAGGTGCTTTAATGCCGAAATGGCTGGTATCAATTATCCATAAAGATATAAATAGATCTAATGGATTCTCATGGCAATCATAAATGCTATCACATTTTTTTGTTGTTTCTGGAGTGCGGGGCATCAAGCATAATGGGTGACATCATACACTTCAGAGGTCAGGGTATAATTGCAAATGTGGTTACAATGTTTATTGTGATTTTCACTGCCTCATGTTTATTGCTGGTCTAGTAATAGGCTGAGATAGAATCCACTAAATTAGTAGATAAAGACCTGTCATATGAAAGATCTTCGATATACCTGTACTAGTTGTTAACAGCTATGTAAACTGGTTAAATTTTACGAAATTAAGAATATAATTAATTTGTTATTTCCAGGATGAGTCTCTTGAGTAAGTGGAGTTGATGTATATCAATGCCACATTACACCGAGCTTTTTGTACGACATTAAAATAGAACCTCAATAACTGTTATTAGTTAATCAGATAAGACGGGAAAAACTCCCATTGATGTAGTGAGTAATCAACCTGTTTCAAGATAATCTCACTGTTTTTAATAAAAATACGTTGTGATACGCATAATTATGCGCAAATGAAGGCATGTATCGGATTGTTCTTTTTAAAGGTAATGCTATCTAAATCATATTGTTAGAAAAGACGATAGCATGTTTCATAACTGCCTCTGCAGTGTTATGGGGCTTCCAGTTCTATAGTTTTAGCTTGCTGAGGTACTTATCATTTGAAAAGTCTATCGAGGCAATTGATGAAATCAATTTTCCTTATCAAAAAAGGAGGAACATACTGAGAAGTATGAGAGAGACCTTCATTGATGTCATCTGGATTTTCAGGTAATGAAGCTGGAAATTTATCAGTTACAGTTGATTAAAATAAACTGTATACCTTGGTATGGATGTCACGATTGCGTCTCTTGATGCGTGTATTTGAGAAAATATATTTAATCTAGCTGGAGGGAGTCAAAATGTATAAAAAAACAAAACGGGTAATTGCCATACTGGCAATAGCGCTAACACCGCTAGCCTCAGTTAACACTTCATTTGCTCAGGGTGCAGCAAAGTCGAACAGTTTCTGGTGGCCTGATCAACTGGATTTGAGTCCGTTGCGTCAGCACGCGGCAGAATCCAGTCCGCTTGGTGAAGATTTTAACTATGCCGAAGTTTTCAGGAAAACTGATCTTAAAGCACTAAAAAAAGATATAGAAAAGGCTATGACTACATCCCAGGACTGGTGGCCGGCTGACTGGGGAAACTATGGTCCTTTATTCATTCGTATGGCCTGGCATAGCGCTGGAACATATCGCACGATGGATGGACGTGGCGGTGCAGATGGTGGGCAACAGCGCTTTGAACCACTGAACAGCTGGCCTGATAATGCCAATCTTGATAAGGCACGTCGCCTGCTTTGGCCAGTTAAGATGAAATACGGCAACAGTGTTTCATGGGCAGACCTGATGATACTTGCGGGTAATGTTGCTCTTGAAAATGCAGGGTTCAAAACGTTTGGTTTTGCCGGTGGACGTCAGGACGACTGGGAACCAGATCTGGTTTACTGGGGGCCTGAAACCGTCATGCTGGCGGATGACAAACGTTATAAAGGCAAGCGCAAACTGGAAAACCCTCTTGCGGCGGTACAAATGGGTCTGATTTATGTGAATCCTGAAGGTCCAACGGGTGCTAAGCACGATCCTAAGGCAGCAGCACATGATATTCGTGACACCTTTGGTCGTATGGGAATGAACGATGAAGAAACCGTCGCATTGATTGCCGGTGGTCATACCCTGGGTAAAACACACGGTGCACATGGCCCAGAGAAATGTGTTGGACCTGAGCCTGCAGCGGAAGATATTGCTCAACAGGGCTTTGGCTGGGTGAACAAATGCGGCAAGGGCAATGCTGAAGACACAGTAACGAGTGGTCTTGAAGGTGCATGGACACCAACGCCAACACAGTGGAGTCAGGCATTTCTGGCTAACCTGCTGGCAATGGAATGGGTTCAGCAGAAAAGTCCTGCCGGTGCTGTTCAATGGATTCCAAAGGATAAAAATAAACGCAAAATGGTGCCAGATGCTCACGTAAAGGGTAAGTTAAACCCGGTGACCATGCTGACGACTGACCTGTCACTTCGTGAAGATCCTGCCTATCGCAAGATTTCAGAACGTTTTGTGAAAGACCCGGATGCATTCGATGATGCATTTGCTCGAGCATGGTTCAAGCTTACTCATCGTGATATAGGGCCACGTGCGCGTTATGTAGGTGATGAAGTGCCTGCAGAAGTGCTTGGCTGGCAGGACCCAGTCCCGGAAGCTGACTACAAGATGATTAATGATAAGGATGCTGACAAACTCAAATCAAAAATACTTTCTTCAGGTTTAAGCGTTTCAGATCTGGTGAAAGCGGCATGGGCATCTGCGGCATCATACCGTGATACCGATATGCGTGGTGGTGCCAATGGTGCACGTCTACGACTGGCTCCGCAGAAAGACTGGGAAGTTAATGATCCTAAGTCGCTTTCAAAGACATTAAGCAAGCTTGAATCTATCCAGAAAAAATTCAATAAGAGTTTATCGGGTGGTAAGAAAGTTTCCCTGGCTGATGTGATCGTGCTTGGTGGTGCTGCTGCTATCGAAAAAGCTGCGAAAGATGCGGGACATAAAGTTAGTGTTCCATTCAAACCCGGTCGTACCGATGCAAGTCAGGCACAAACCGATGTACAGTCATTTGCGTTACTTGAGCCCAGTGCTGATGCATTTCGTAACTATTACAGCAATAATAGTTACCGCTCACCCACTGACATGATGGTCGATAAGGCAGATACACTTGACCTTACTGTTCCTGAAATGACAGTACTGATTGGCGGCATGCGTGTACTGGGTGCAAATACGGGTGGTTCCTCGAATGGTGTGTTCACCGAAAAGCCCGGCCAACTGAGCAATGATTTCTTTGTAAATCTGCTAGACATGTCGACCAGATGGGAGAAGTCATCAAAATCTGAAGGTGTTTATAATGGAGTTGATCGTAAGACTGGTAAGCAGAAGTGGACGGCTACACCTGTCGATCTGATTTTTGGTTCAAGTTCCGAGTTGCGCGCAATTGCAGAAGTGTATGCGTTTAATGGTTCCGAGAAAAAGTTTGTGCAGGACTTTATTAATGCATGGACCAAGGTGATGACGCTTGACCGGTTTGATCTTAAGTAACTAGTTACAAATGACAGAGGTAAGTATGGCGAGTTCTTTTTGTTAAACCTGCAAGAGCAGGTTTAGAACTTTGCCATACTTACCAGAAGTCTGCTTATCTATAGAAGTTTAAAAGATTTTAAAGTGATAGAGGTCGATTGAGAGGATGTTGTATAGTTAAAAGTAAATTCATAAACCAGATGAAATTAACTAGTTATTTTTAACAATTGCATTTTCTTTCTGTTCTAAATGATTCTGCGCAATAGATAATAGAGAAAGTATGCGTTGATTCTTTTTACTGATAGTCTGAAGGAGTTCAAGCTTTTCTACGGCCTGCTCATATTTGCCATTTTTTATTAAGTTCTTAGCCAGAAGTAATTCATTTTCCAGCTTCATGCGCTTTTCACTAATATCGAGTCTTTTAATGATGCTGTCTCGCATATGTATTAATTTATCACTATTAGGACTTGCAATTAATGCACTATCAATATGATCAAGTGCGTCAAAATAAGCATGCTTGGATGTTTCATTTTTAGCTAACAGATAAAAATATTCAGTAATAGTATTAATACCAGACCTGGCCTGTATGTTTTCGGGATCAATAGAAAGAATAAGTGCAAATTCACTTAATGCAGAAGCCTCTATGGGGCTAATGTACTGGTTTCTCTCCATATAATGAGCTGCTTTATCTAGATGTGTGTCGATGATATTGTCTTTATTAAGCTGGGTTCTTAAGATGTGTATTTCCTTCTTCTGCGATGCTACAAGGCTCCTTTGTTCTTCAATGTCATACATAAAGGCCTTGGTGAGCCTGGTTGTTTTAGCCGCAAAAGCTTTTAGTTGCGCTAGTTGTTTTTCTGTATAGTCAGAAAGATTGTCAGATACGATAACGGAGAACGCCAGAACAAGCGTAATGAGTACAGCAGCGCTTTTATAGGTTCTCATTTGTGCACTGCGTAAAGCTGCCTGTTCTTTTTTAGCTCGGGTGAGTTTGGCCAGGTCTTCAATCAGGTCGAAAGCAGAAGCGTATCTATCATCCGGCTTCTTCGACATTAATTTATGGATAATAGGCTGATGCTCCTTGAACTTGCTATCAAGTTCAGGTGGGGCTTCTTCCAGGTGTTTATATATCAGGGCAAATGGTGTGTCAGCAATAAACGGTTTACTACCCGTTAACATTTCATAATAAACAACACCAAGGCTGTATAGATCTGTTCGGTGATCTACCTTATTACTGGAGGCCTGTTCAGGGCTCGTGTAGTAAGGCGTACCTAACATCATGCCATCTATTACAGTTTGTTCGCTAAAACTGATGGCCCGGGCAATACCGAAATCAGCCAGTATTGGCTGATTGTCTTCATTGAAAATGATATTTCCCGGTTTTATATCTCTATGAATAAAGCCCTTGCTGTGTGCGTAGGCGAGTGCCTCACTTAGCTTGGTTATAATATTGATTGTTTCTTCCTGGCTCAGGCGAGATTTTATTTTCTGTTTTAAATCGCCTCCATTTAAATATTCCATTGCGATATACAAATGACTATCGGTTTCACCGGCATCATAAATGGTAATTATGTTGGGGTGATTTAGTACGCCGCAATTGGCTTCCTGTAAAAATAATGTGGAGAAACTTTCGTCTGTGCAAAGTTTTTTGGGAAGAATTTTTAATGCAATAGTACGACCAACAGCCGCCTGTATGGCAATATAAACATTTGCCATGCCGCCTTTGGCTATCTTTTTTATAATATTGTAGCCTGGTATTGCAGAATCAGACATGAGGCAAAATTAAGTCTTGTTGGCCTAAAAAAGTAAATGGTTTTCGCTGAAAATCGCCGGGGTGGTTACGCCCTGATGCCCAGCGGGTTGTGTCATTTGCCTGGTAAGATATCCAGATTATAGTAATAGTTGACGAATCTACCAAAATAATAAGGTGCGTGCTACTGATTTGTAAGAATAATGAGAAGCAGGCCATGATTTTACGCGGTACACTGGTTGCTGCTGCATTTCTGGTATGGATGTGTAATTTAATGGATGACAGAAACTGCAGTGTGCTGATCATATCGTTGGTCAGAAGCTTGAAAGGTAGTGATTTGTTATGTGCTTACAGAATACGCTATTACGGTTTTTAACAGTTGTGTCATTGTGTATGGAGCATATAAAGGATTTTTCAGGGGTCTATAAATGAAAAGAAATCAAATTTGACATATGCTATTAATAGTTAGTTAGCAGGGAAGTTTAATACATTGAACTGCCAGCATATACATACCTGAAGGCGGTAATGGCTTTTTCAACTGAATGTACGTTACGCCCGGCGGGATTGCCATGACATCGCCTGCAGAAAAATCGCGTGAAATCGGATTTACGGCCTATACTCTGTAAGTAAAGATTAGCCCACCCTGTATTGTCGGTGGCGCTGGACGGGAGTGTTTTGAATGTCGGGGGAGATATCTATGAATTCTGGAGAGACTATGACTGCACCGGACTGTATTAATATGCAGACACTGGAAACCCTGGCAGGGCTGATGGGTGAGGTTTTTGACCAGTTGATTCCATCATATATAGATTCATCAGATAAATGCTTCGAGGATGGGCGTTCTGCTATTGTGCAACAGGATGCAGAAGCGGCCGAGCGTCTGTTTCATTCGTTAAAATCCAGCAGCAGAAACCTTGGTGCAGAAAAGCTGGGTGATATGGCGGCTACGCTGGAAACTGCGATGCGTGAGAAACAACTGGATAATGTACAGCCGCTGTTTGATGATGCAGAACAGATGTACCAGCAGGTGCGCAAGGCACTGCTGGAGTTTCAGGCCAGTCGCTAAGTTGTTAATCGCTACGGGAGTGTATAGCTTTCGGCCAAAGCCTGTTTTCCGGTTCTTCTGAGTGAGCTCTGGCAATGGCATCGATGCTGTGAGATGAATCTGGCAGCAGGCGATCCATGATTACTGTTCGCTGAACGCTACCACCCTGTTTCTACCACTTTCCTTGGCCTTGTATAATGCGCTATCGGCATCATTAATCATCTGCTCAAGTGAACTTTCGGCCTTTGTTGTATAACCAATGCTAATGCTGATAGAAATATTAAAGTCATCCGTTATTAGTGGATTATCTTCTATAGTACTTCGATAGCGCTCAAGCAGCGCTTCGGTGGTGTCGCTGCCTGTATTGACGCAGAGCAGGCAGAACTCTTCTCCGCCGATACGCGCAATGATATCTGTCTCGCGCAATTGCATGCTGAGCAGGGAGGCGATATGTTTTAGTGCCATATCACCAATGTGGTGGCCATATGTATCATTTATCTTTTTAAAATAATCGATGTCCAGCATTGCAACCGTGAGCTGGAAATTATGGCGCTTTGCATTCTCAAACAGTTTCTGGCCGGTATTGAAGAGGTATTTTCTATTGAATAAGTCTGTCAGGAAATCCCTGTCGGCGGCATGCTTTAGCTTGCGGTAATTTATGACGGCATCAATATTCTGGTTAACCCGGCAATAAAATTCTTCATGCATAAAAGGACGAGCAATAAAATCATTAGCGCCTGATTTCAGCAGGCGTATAGAAATGGTTCCTGTACCGCTTGCGGAGATACCAATAATAGAAAGTTCGTTGCGTGAGTATTTTTCCCGAATTTTTGCAACCAGCTCCATACCATTCATGTTTGGCATATTGTAGTCGGTAATAACCATGGTGAAATCATCGTGCTCATCAAGTAATTTCAGTGCATCGGCTGCGTTACTTACAGCCGTTACATTAAAATAGTGACGATTGAGTAGCGATGTAATCAGTCTGCGAGAAGATCTTGAATCATCGACTACCAGGATTTTTCGATTTATGTTATCTCTTAAGCGACGTATGGTATCGATAATATAGATGACTTCATTAAGATTACGTTTAACAACGTAATCGATAATAGGTTTTTCCATCATCTCATCGTGAATATCATCAGAAATATTTCCTGTGAGTATGATGGGAGGGATATTTTGTTCCAGTATGTAATCAACAATCTCACCATTAGGAGCATCGGGGAGATTGATATCAAGGATCGAGACAAAGAAGCTGTCTTTCTGTGAGCGAACAATCTCTCTGGCTTCTTTCATAGAGCGGGCAGATTCAACGTCGATGTGTAATTGTGTGACAATACTGTGAACCAGCATCTCATTGATTGCGCGACTATCTTCGACAATTAATACCTTGTTTGCCGATGGGGACATTCGGGTTACCTTTGCTGCTTGTAAATTAGTTACTTATTCCTAAGTGTAGTTTATTTGTGTGGTGTAAGTGGTACTTGCTATTTTTTTAAACATTCTCTATTCTTTCTCTATAGAGAATGTTTAGAGAATATTGTCATGTTAACCGATAGCCAGCAACGTACCCTCGATTTTATTCAGGCCTATATCCTGCGCTGTGGTCATGCGCCAACCTACCCGGAAATTGCGAAGGGTATTGGTATCCAGTCCCAGGGAACGGCGCACCGCTATGTTAAGGCATTGCTGGAGATGGGCTACTTGCTCAATGAAGAGGGTTCGCACCGAGGCCTGCGGCTACCCGATGAGGTGCTCGAGCAGGGCATGTCGATACCCCTGCTGGGGCGTATTGCGGCGGGTCAGCCGATTGAGGCGATCAGCGGTTATGACAGTATCAGCCTGAACCAGATGTTTGGCGGTGAAAATCGCTATGCCCTCAAGGTGTCCGGCGACTCGATGATTGAACTGGGCATACTGGATGGTGATACGGTGATTATCGAATCCTGCAATACGGCACCTAAGGATGCAGTGGTAGTGGCCCTGATTGATGATTACGAGGTCACACTGAAAATCTACCGGCCGCTGTCGCATCACCGTATCAAGCTGATCCCGGCCAATGCCAGCATGGAACCAATGGTGTATAGCGCCGATCGGGTGCAGGTTCAGGGCGTGCTGGTCGGCACACTGCGCACCTACTAGTCATGGCTGATTTCGATACAGTTTGCCCGCTGCGCTGGGAACGGGCGATTGCCCTCGTGGATATGAACTGCTTCTTTGCGGCAGTCGAAGCGCGCGATTACCCCGAGTTGCGGGGCCGGCCACTGGCGGTGACCAATGGCATGAAAGGCACCTGCATTATTACCAGTTCTTATGAGGCCCGCGCTTACGGCATAAAAACGGGCATGCGCTTAAAGGAAGCCAGAAAACTGCATGCCGATTTGATCCAGCGGCCATCGCGTCCCCATGTGTATGCGGAAACTTCGGGCCGGATCATGCAGGCAATCAGTAACATCTGCCCCGATGTGGAAATTTTTTCCGTGGATGAGGCCTTTATTGATATGACACCCTGCCAGTCACTGTATGGCTCGCCGGTGCGTATTGGCCGGCTGTTGAAGCAGGCGGTATTCGAAGCGTCTGGCCTGCATTGCTCAATTGGTATCAGTGGTGATAAAACCACCGCCAAGTATGCCGCCAAGCTGAATAAGCCCAATGGCTTTACCGTCATTCCACCATGGGAGGCACGTCAGCAACTGGCGGATGTACCGGTCACCGAACTGTGTGGTATTGCGAGGGGTATAGGGCGATTTCTGGCGGAACGAGGTGTGTTTACCTGTGGCGATATGCAGCACCTGCCGATTGGTGAACTGGCGCGTCGTTTTGGTAATCCTGGGCGACGTATCTGGTATATGGCGCAGGGTCTGGATCCGGAGCCGATGCACATGGATGTTGCCGATCCGAAATCCGTTGGTCATGGTAAGGTGCTGCCGCCGAATACCCGTGACAAAGATGTTTTACTGACGTATCTAATTCATATGGCAGTGCGTGTGAGTGCGCGCCTCAGGCGTTATCACTTCGAAGCATCGGAATTTTTTATTGGCCTGCATGCAGATCGTGAGTGGATTGGTCGTAAGGTGAAAACAGCGCAGCCAACTAATGATACCCGGTTGCTGATTCGCCTGTGCCAGTTTGTGTTAAATGAATGCTGGAATAATCATCCGGTGTACCAGGTGCAGATTACGGCACTCAATCCATGTTATGCCAACTGCCAGCTGGACCTGTTTGATTCCCTGGAAAGCAATGAACAGCAAACTAAACTCAATGCGGTGATGGATGAAATTAACCAGCGTTACGGTGAGCTGACGCTGGCGCCGGGTCGGCTGATTAATAAATCGGAAATGCCCAATGTGATCGCGCCTTCCTGGAAACCCAGCGGGCATCGACAGTCAATTTAAGTGTGTAATCTATGTGTGGTGGTGTTGAATATATTTATCAGGGTGAAAAGAAGCGCGTCTATTTTCCCAATCCGAAGGCGCATCTGCCGGTGCGTTTAAAAAATGGTGAAATTGATTACCTGCCCTGGGGGCGACGCAAACAGCAGCTCGGTCAGTTGCCGATGGGCGGCTGGGCGCGACACGACTCCATCAAGCAGGGGGTATGGGATAAATGGTTTCCGAAGCCGGTAAAAATTATCGTCGACCAGTTTATGGAGAAGGATATGGAGTCAAACAGTCACTGGTTCGAACTGGTGCGTGGACAATGGATACAGGGTTTGCTGGCACATAATGGCGAAGAGCGCCGTGTGTATGTGGTGACAATCACACCCACCATGCAGGATGCGGTGCATGATCGCTGGCCGCGGATTATGGGTTAGTGCAGGTTTGCTATGGCATGCTCCGAGTTAACGGTAGCTGGTTTTCAGATTGAACAGGTATATTTATGTTATATTCTCGCTTCGAAAAACAGGCGGTGCTCATTTTTGCTTTGAAAGATTACAGATATAGGCGATATCGATATTCTTTTTTAGCGGCTCACAAATAATTTTATGAATCGGCTCAATTTATTAGATACCACAGTAACCACGGATAATCTGGGTGACCTTATTATTTACGACTCAATTATTAAAGAATTGGCTCAGGTACTGGAAAAAATATATGTTACGAATGTTTCAACTCATGACAGTATTGGCGAGGTGGGAAGAAAAGCGATAAAAGACTCACCGATTAGCATGATGCTAGGCACGAACGTTCTAACAGGAAAATATAGAGTAAATAAAAAGGACATGTGGCGTATAAATGGAAAAGATGTGAAGGCGCTTGCGGGTAAAGTACTGTTATGTGGAACGGGGTGGCGGAAATACCAGAATAAAATAAGTTTCAGGCAAAAACGCTTTTACCAGAAAATATTAAACCCTGACTGTCTGCATTCGGTAAGAGATAGTCATAGTGTAGCAATGCTGGAATCTATAGGTATTCGAAACGTCGTGAATACAACATGCCCAACAGCATGGTCATTAACAGAAAAGCACTGCCTGAAGATACCTGCTGAAAAGTCTGAACAGGTAATATTTACATTAACCCGCCATAAACCAGACCCGGCGGATGCTGCATGGGTAAGCTCCCTTCTAGAGAACTATAAAGAAGTGTTTTTCTGGTCGCAGCAGGTTGGGGATGATGATTATTTGAACCAGCTTGTGCAAAGCTCATCAATGAAAAATAAAATCAGGATCATTCCACCATCTCTTGCAGCCTATGATCGTTTTCTGGCCGGCAATGATAGTCAGGTCGATTTTGTAGGCACGCGCTTACATGGAGGTATAAGGGCAATGCAGCACGGACATCGCAGTATTATTATTTCAGTGGACAACCGGGCGACAGAGATAGCAAAAGATATAAACCTGCCTGTGGTGGAAAGACAGGATATCGAGGGTATAAGTCAGATGATCAATACTGAATTTAAAACGCAGATTCATCTTCCAGATGACGAGATTAAAAGGTGGAAGTCTCAATTTGAAGCATTGGTGCTGTCCTGACGAATACCTTTTTAAATACTACAAAATAAAACGGCCCGTAAGGGCCGTTTTATTTATGCATAAGACTTAAGCTTATGCACGACGTCTGCGAGCAATGCCTGCCAGGCCAATCAGGCCAGAGCCGAACAGCCATACAGCGGCAGGAACAGGTACAACGGTTGCAAATTTTGCGCTCTCAACGCCATCTTCACCATAGACGCCGCCAGTGCCAGTATCATAGCCACCAACATGAGCTGCAAATAATGCGTTAGGCGTGCCTTTTTTACCTTCGTAATCTACTGCGTAACTGTAGATTGAGTCAGAGTCGACCCCGCTGATAGTGAAACTCAGGGTTTCTGTGCGTGAAGCGCCAGTGCCTTTCAGGTCAAATTCGAAAAAGCCAAAACCGCCACCCGCGTTCTTGTCTGTGGCAATGCTCCATGAGGTTGGGTCCATATCGATAATATTAGCGGAAGTTACTGCCAGGCTATTGTCATAATTGAAATAGAAGTTATCCATTCCAAAATTACCGCCAGTTACTGGAACGCCAGGGAAATTAGCTGTGTTTACAACAACTTCAAAGTCGATATCGCCAATTGTTGTGGTGCTATCACTGATGGTAACCGTGAGGTAATCTACGCCGTCTGGCATAGCATTTGACTGGTTAAGATTATAACTAATGCTGGCAGCCTGTGCGCTACCTGCGACAAGCCCCATTAAGAGTGTGCCTGTGATTATCAAGTCCTTGTTGTTCATGATTTTCTCATTTGAATAGAAAGTTAAATTAA
>JBFHVK010000040.1:0-13491 GCA_041589615.1 Gammaproteobacteria bacterium
AAACGCAAATAAAAATAACATGTAGACGTCAGGCAGGCTGTTCAGTACCCATCATGAATTCATGCGCATCTAGAAGAACACACCTGAGTTATAATATTTACTTAAACCTGTATCGGCTGGAGATTTAGTAGCCGGATGATGTATTTATATAAAATACAAATACAAGGTTAAGTTATTCTACTGCTTAACTTCATGCACCAATCTAAGACCTGGCACAGGCAAAACTTAATCTGGAAGTATTAACGTTCCTTGCACACATAGATAAATTACACATTAAAGACAAGAGAGCGCAATGACTCATGCACATTTGCGTTTATTTGCGTTTATTTGCGTTTTCTTTTTATTATTTCTTGTGCTTGTGCTTTTGATGTTTTGCTTTTTACTTCTGCTTTAGACATTTAATGCGTTCAATCAAGTATTACTGGCGATGTTCTTGCTGATATAAAAATACCTGAATTTGTTATGTGTCACCGCTATTTTTCTTGTACATTAAATCCCACACACCATGACCGAGTCGGTGGCCGCGCATTTCAAATTTGGTGACTGGTCTTTCCTCTGGTCTGGGGACAAAGGTGTTGTCTTCAGAAAGGTTTTTAAACAGTGGGCTGGCATTTAGTTCTGCAAGCATGTGTTCTGCATAATGTTCCCAGTCAGTGGCCAGGTGGAAGACACCGTCAGGCTTGAGTTTTTTAGCTATCTGTTCGATAAATGCTTCCTTGACGATCCGACGTTTGTGATGTTTCTTTTTATGCCATGGGTCGGGGAAAAAAAGCTGGAAGCGATCGATGCTATTATCAGGAATCTGGTGTTCAAGTACTTCAACCGCATCATGGTTGGAAACCCGTAAATTCTTACAGCCTGACGTTTGAATAAGGTGAAGCAGGTGTCCAACACCGGGTCGGTGAACCTCTATGCCAATAAAGTTTTTTTCAGGCTGGGCCATGGCCATTTTCCAGAGGGAATCACCATTACCAAAACCAATTTCAATAACAGTTTCTGCGTTTCTTTGAAACAGTTCCTGCAGGTTAATAGTTGCTTTGGAATAATCAATACCAAACAGTGGCCATTGTGTGTCTAGTGCATGCTGTTGTCCGCTGGTTAGTCTACCTTCACGTTTTACAAAGCTGCGGATAGTGCGTATGTGTTTTTCAGTCATGAGTCTTGAGCTGGGAAATGTTCTGGCCAGTCTTGCTGGCCAGAAATATAAACTAGAAGAATGTACCGTCGATTGGAGATGACGCAGAAGCGTAGCGTTTACGTGGCATGCGTCCAGCAAGAAATGCTTCACGACCAGCCTCAACGGCTTTTTTCATCGCAGATGCCATGAGCACAGGGTTTTGCGCCGCCGCAATTGCGCTATTCATAAGAATTCCATCACAGCCCAGCTCCATGGCGATGGCTGCATCTGATGCAGTACCCACGCCAGCATCGACCAGAATCGGAACATTCGCATTTTCAATTATGGTAAGAATATTATAAGGGTTTCGAATGCCAAGCCCGGAGCCAATTGGCGCGGCAAGTGGCATGACAGCTGCACAGCCAATGTCTTCCAGTCGTTTGGCGATAATCGGGTCGTCGCTGGTATATACCATTACGTCAAAATCATCTTTCACCAGAATTTCAGCGGCCTCAAGTGTGGCGCTTATATCAGGGTAAAGTGTTTTTTCATCACCCAGAACTTCAAGCTTAACCAGTTTATGCCCGTCTAGAAGTTCACGTGCCATGCGGCAGGTGCGAACGGCATCTTCTGCGGTGTAACAGCCCGCAGTATTGGGCAATATGGTGTACTTTTCAGGTGGAACCACATCCAGTAAATTAGGTTCATCCGGATTCTGCCCTATATTGGTACGACGGATTGCAACGGTAATAATTTCAGATCCACTGGCTTCCGTCGCCAGTCGCGTTTCTTCAAGGTCCTTATATTTGCCAGAGCCAACTAAAAGACGTGAGTTATAGGTTTTGCCTGCGATAGTGAGTTGATGGACGCTCATAATAATTAAACGGTGTGATTTAAAGAAGCTGGCTATTTTAACACTGTTTTGTGCTTGAGGTGGTCCGGCATTTGGACGGATGTTGGATGTGGGTGATGGTGGCTTTTTAAAGTGGGATGGGGGATGAGGTGAATGACGGGTACAGTGCTTAGCAATGATTAGGGCGGGTGTGCTTCCTGTGCTGTGATCCGGTGCGCTAAGCGGTTGCCCTGCTGGGGGTGTTTTTTATTTTAAAGTGCCCTTGCCTGGGGCAGAGTGTCAGGCCCGGTATCGCTGCCAGGCATCCGCGGCTCCTTGCACGCTGCTCAGCCGCCCCCGATTGCGTGGACTATTTCTATTTTATCGTCATTACCGAGTTTGCATGAGCTATGCTGTGCCCTGGGGATGATTTCGAGGTTTACCTCAGCTGCAAGGCGTTTTCCAGCCATGCCCTGCTGCTCAATCAGCTGGCTAAGCGTGAAATCATCGGGTACTTCAATGGGGGTTCCGTTCAATATAACGTTCATACTATTAAGAGTCGCAAATTTCATCTAAATGGCGATTTTACACTGTTTAACGGTGCATTTGGCTCATCGGTGAGATAATTGTGCTATATGTAGTTATCAAAAGCATCGTCGGGGTTGAAGCCAAAAACATTTGTATTTACCATGGCTTATCGAAGAATTATAAAATTAAATTTCGAATGGCGTGCTAAATTAATGATTTTGTGCCCATAAATAATCGTAACAACATAATAACGAAGAAATTATTCTGTATTAAACAAAGAGGTCTTAAGCGTGTGTGGCTTAACCAGAAAACTTATTGGATCAGGCATCGCTGTCGTTTTCATGCTGTTATCGGCAAACAGTATTGCTGAAATAAATCCGTTCAAGAAATCCAAGAATTATAATTTTGGAAATGAGGCTCGGTGGTACGAGAAATCAGGTACTGCAATGAAGTCCGGGTCTGTCAGGGATGGCTCTGATACAAATTATTATCACCTGAATATTAGCAAATCTCGCATTTTATTGCGCCTTGCAAAAAATGATCCCAGTGGAGAGCTGAAGAACACGCGATTGCTGGATGCGCTAGCGATCTCTGATGTTCTGGTTGATGGAACGACATTGCCGGTATTCGACTGGTGTCTTAGAAACCAGCAGGAACCAGGCAGAAAGCTCAAGCAGAATTCTGTTGTCGCAAACGATATATGTGTCAATGCAGGCAGTGGCGGAGACTTTGTTATCTCTCTGGATGACAAAACTCGAAACAGCCTGATGAAGGCCAGCGAGCTGGAGTTTGTGGTAGAGCCCTATGGGCGCCCGGTGCGACTGACTTATGATATGCAGGGATTTGCGCCGATAATGGCCGAAATCACACGACCTGCGCCGCCGCCACCTCCACCAGTTGTAAAGGCCAAACCTGCACCTGCAGTGCAGGCTAAGCCGGCAGTAAAGGCTAAACCCGTGGCGCCTAAGCCAAAGCCTGTTGCAAAGCCTAAGCCGGCACCCGTGAAAATGTGCTTTGCCAGAGCTGCAGCTGAGTACCGCAAAGTGGTAAAACAGGTGGCTTACCCCTGTGAAGATAGTACCAAAAAGTCGGAAGCTGAAGAAAAAATCAGTGCAGGTGTTGCAAAGGAAAAGCAGAGACTGGCTGCGCAGAAAGCGGCTGAGCTTGAGCAGCAGATGACAAAGAAAAAGTCCAAGCAAACAGATAAGCGCCAGCAGGAATGGGATAAAAAGCAGGATGCTTTATGGCTATCAAGATGCAAGCGACACTGGGAAAAGGGTCGAAGCCCCTGTTATTGTGAAAAATACATGGATCAGGCGCCACCGGGTGTGGAAAATACCTGCGGAAGCTAAGATAAAATGGTACGCCAGTAACTCAGGACCCGCATCTCAGGATGCGGGTCTTTTTACTTGTATCACACGGGTTCAGCCTGCTAATGTGCAGTTCATTGTCGCAATATAAGTAAAATCTAATTTTCTCGGGAAAATAAAGTGTGGGTAAATCATAAAATATGACTGACTGTATCATTGTTGGCGGCGGCCTGGCGGGTATGCTGAGTGCGCGAGAGCTCTCCAAAGCTGGCCTGGACGTGCTATTGCTCGATAAAGGCATGCTCGGACAGGAATCTTCCTGGGCTGGAGGAGGGATTCTGTCTCCGTTACATCCCTGGCGTTATGTTGAACGTGTGAATGAAATCGCAATGGATGGTCACAATCTCTATCCTCAATTAGCTGAGGAGTTGTATCAACAAAGTGGCATCGACCCAGAATACAATCGCTGTGGGCTACTTGTCCTCGACAGCACGGAGCAGCAGGCGGCTACGGAATGGGCAAAGAAGTGGTCGATGAAACTGGAGTTAGTAGAGGGAAACCTGGCTTTACAGGATATTCTCCCCGGCATAGCGAGTGGTTATAGCCAGGGTCTCTGGATGCCTGACGTAGCGCAGATGCGAAATCCGCGTCTGGTAAAGGCATTGCGGGGTAGCCTGGATGCAATGGGAATCCAGTATCTGGAAAATACACCGGTAGAACGGCTGGAAGTACATAATCAGCAGATTAGTGGTGTTGTTGCCAATGGCAAAACCTATCATAGTGAGCGAGTGTTAATCGCAGGTGGGGCCTGGAGTGCATCGATACTGCGAGATTATGGCGATGTACCCAGCATCGAGCCGGTTAAGGGGCAGATGATTATATTCAAAGGGCAGCCGGGTGATCTGGAGCGAATGGTTCTTTGTGAAAATCGCTACCTGATTCCGCGAAGAGATGGACGCATTCTTTGTGGCAGCACAATTGAACATACCGGGTTTGATAAATCGACCAGTGAGTCGGTGGCAGATGAGCTCCGTAACAGCGGCATTAGCCTGTTCCCGGCACTGGCAAAGATGCAGGTAGAACACCACTGGGCTGGATTGCGCCCTGGAAGCCCTGATGGCATCCCTTACATCGGGCGACACAACGATATAAATGGTCTGTATATAAATTCGGGGCATTACAGAAATGGCGTCATTCTAGGTATTGGCAGCGCTAGAAGGGCTGCCTCGCTAATCATATCCGATTAGCTTTGAATGCCCGATAGGTTGCTGTTTTCAGATAACTTTTACCGCTTATCAGGCATAAATCCGGTTCCATCTTTAACATCATGACTTTAATTACGGGATGGTCTTAAATAATGAACATGAAAAGATCAAATATAAAAGGTTTTACCCTGCTTGAGATGATGGTGCTCGTCGCTATGGTTGGTGTTATTACGGCCATAGGTCTTCCATCATTCAAATCAATGATGGTCACCAGTGAAGTTGCAGACACAACAAATGACCTGATCGTTGCACTTAAGCGCGCACGTAGTGAAGCGCTCAAACACGGCAGGGATGTCAGGGTGTGTAGCAGTACCGATGGAATTAACTGTAGTGGTGTTGCGGGCAACTGGGGTGAAGGCTGGCTAGTTTTTGTAGATCTCGATAACGATACGCAGGTAGATGAAGCTGATGGTGAGCTAATCTGGGTAAAGGAGATGGATTCGAATACTCAGTTAACTATTACGCCGACAGTATCGAGTTTTGATATTTTTGTAGATTTCTCATACACCGGAATACTATCCAACGGGGTATCTGGTGGTTTCAATATATGTAGTGGTTACGCCACAAACGGATATCCACGTCGTGAAATCACAATTAGTGCGTCGGGTGATGCAGTGTTTAATAAAAATTTATCGGTGAAGTGCTAATGATGAATAAAAAGAATCGCGGCTTTACCTTGCTCGAAGTGATGATTGCTCTATTCGTATTATCAGTAGGCATGCTGGGGTCGTCAGCGATGATGCTCAGGGGCCAGACTGAAGCCGTAAAAACAAACTATGATGCAATCGCAGCACAAATGGCACAAAGTGTCGCAGAAATGATGCGAGCAAATATAACCGGTGTCGAAGGCGGCTCATACGATAGCCTGACGTCCCATGCGCCAAATCCCGGATGTATTACAACAGGATGTGATGCCAACAATATGGCGCTATATGACAGCTATATCTGGGGCTGGATGCTCGATGAATACCTGCCTGATGGTGCTGGCACAATCAGTGGAGCTGGGGCTGACTCAGTATTTACTATTACCGTTAGCTGGACAGAAACGCAACGCACCAGTACTGATACCGGTACTGCCGTAACCAAAAACCATGTGATGATATTTCAGCCATGAATAAAATTTACAGCATAAGAAATAAGCAAAGCGGTTACACCATGCTTGAAGTTCTGGTGGCCATGACTCTTGGGCTTGTCGTCCTGGGTTCTGCCATTGGTATGCAGATCTCCCATCAAAAAGGATTTAAGACAACCGAAAGTAAATTGAGTATGCAAACCAATGCGCGATTTGCCTATGAATTTATTGCCAAAGATCTGCGCGAGCTGGGTGCGGTTGGTTGTCGTACTGCCGAGAACTTGATGGGCGGTGAGACTCTAGCGAAAAAATATACTGGAGACTACCGAAAAGGCGCTTATAACATTGCCCTGAATAATGTCAGTGTTGCACATGCAGATTTCAGGATAGGTAGAGAAATAATTGGTTATGAAAACAATGAAGGCTCCACAACATGGACGCCGGTAGTGTCTGGGGACTTCAGTTTTACTGGTGACATGAAAGACGGTTCAGATGCCATTACAGTACGCGGTGCGATTGGGCGAACATACCGTGTAGATTTTTCTAAAGCTGGTGGCGATCTTGCGACAGATAGGGCATCAGTTCAGTTAAATATGCTGAACATATCAAAGGTAAACCTGAAGCCAAAAAATTATGCTGCGCTATCGCAATGTAATGCCGTTGAAATATTTAAGGTAACAGGGTCAGAAGCCGAAGTCAGTGCGGGTAAGATTGGTCATGCAGCCGGCGTACTGGGTGATGATAATGCATCAGCTACTTTTACCCAGAAGGGATTTGCTGAAGGCTCGGTTGCTGAATTAAGAAGAATGGCCGTAACGACATATTATGTTGCAGACAATCCAAGTGGAATTCCAACACTGTACCGTGATGTCGACGGCATAGCGGACCAGCTGGTAGAAGGTGTTGAGCGTATGCAGATTGAGTATGGCGTCAATATAAATGATGCCACACACAATGTGCCAGATGTATTCCGAACTGCAGACTGGGTTGAGGCAAATGATCAGTGGAGAAACGTTGTTGCACTGAGACTGAGTTTTATAATGCGTTCCAAAGAAGAAGTGTATGAGCAGGTTGTAAGCAGTAAGTCTTACAAGTTGCCAGGTGCTAGCGTATATACCTACACACCTAGCGATAAGTATGCCCGTCTTGTGTATACATCGACAATAAGCCTGAGAAATCGACTAACCGGAAACCGGATATAAGGCTGTACATAACCATGTCTAGAATTAAAAGTAATCTAACTATGATGAAGTCACAGCAGGGTGCGGTACTTGTTACGTCACTGGTGTTGATGGCCATTCTCGCCATTATTGGTGTTGCAACCATGCGTAGTAATACGACGGATGTAAGCATTCATAAGAACATGAAGAATCGTGCAAATGCATTTCAGTGTGCAGAAGCCGCAGTGAGAGTGGGTGAGCAATGGCTGGATGAAATAACCATCATCCCCGAATCTATGCAAACACTTCCTGATCAAAGCCTGAATCAGATATGGAATTTTGATGCACCGGAAATTCAGGATTTATTTACGAAGGATAATGCATGGTGGGTGGTTAATGGCTGGAGTTATGGCAGCGGCTTAAGTAACCCCGCACATGAGATAGGTTGCACCGGTGAGCCCAGATTTATTGTTGAGAGAATCGGTGTGGTCGGTGACACTTCTAATGAACTTGATATAGATGCCAGATCCAAAGATGGCTTCGATTTTTACCGTGTAACCGGTTATAGCCTCGGCACCGGAAACAACGCTGCTGTCGTCGTGCAGACAACATTCGGCAAGCGCCTGAGATAGGCTGGAGTAGATTTATGATTAATAGAATAGCAAAAATATTTCAGTCAGCAGCACTGTCTACTCTGGTGTTTGTGGCATCTGTACCTAACGCTAATGCAGCAAATGAATTAAGCATCAGCAATACACCACTGTTCTTAGGTACCTCGGTGCAGCCTAATGTGTTTTTCCTGCTGGATGATTCAGGCTCAATGGACTGGACAATACTTCCTAAGAAACACTTCACATTCAATGCATATGATCCGGACGAAGATCGAGATGGTTCATTTGAGTCAGATCCGCCGGTTGATTTTGACATATGGAGTGATGAAGGTAGCTTCTATACCAAGGATCGTGATGCTAAACAGTATATGTTTGATGACCCGAATGCATACTCAGCAAACTGTGCAAGGGCAATGGAAGGCTGTAGCACCAACCCAAGACCTGCTGTTCTTGACTGGCGTTTCAGAACCTTTGAACTGAACGTTACCTATTTTAATCCGGCTGTGAACTACAAGCCCTGGAATGGCCCCTGTGGTAGCTCTGGTGAGCTATGTAGCGATGGTGATTTCACTGCTGCTCTAAACAACCCCAAAATTTGCGGCACCTGTTCAAATGTCACACGAAATCTGGCAACAGATGGTGACACTATGGGTGGTCCATTTAAATACGATGTATGGATTGATGACTCCGGTTTCAGTGGTGCAGTACCTGCTCGAGGAGATAATTTTAATCCTACCGGTGTTGCAGCAGGTCTGGCTGCAGACCCTAATGGTATGGTTGATTTATGGGATACACATATTCGTTTCAGTGTCGGCGCGAGTAGTGTTGTGGTCTCGAGAATTACCTATGATCCACAAATTTCAACTGACCCTTCGCCCGGTCTTAATGAATTAGAAACAGTTCTGGGTACCCTGAGTAGTTCAACAGCCTGTTATAACATTCTGGGTCCAAAAGCGAATGTGGTAGCAATACATAATGAAGGTGCAACACCAACGATTGATGCAGTGGGTGGCGCAGGTTGTCGTACCATAAGCGAAGTGCAGACAAATGCAGCTAACTGGTACCAGTATTCACGTCGTCGCATGTACACAGCAAAGAATGCAGTAACCCAGGTCATGGATGCACAGCCTAAATTCCGCTATGGCATTACCAAGTTTAAAGGCCAGGGTAGCCTGTTCGTAGAAGTGCCTGCTGTTGGAGTAACCGACGTTACCAGTCACAACCTGAGTCTTAAAGATGATATGTATCGTGACAAGCAGGAAGGTATTGGTACATTCCTCGCCGGCGGTACCGATGCTGTGGGTACTTATTTTATGGATGGCCTCGGTGGTAAGGTCAACCCCATCAAGCACTCCTGCCAGAAAAATTTCCAGATAGTATTTACCGATGGTTACTGGAATGACTCGACTACCGGCTACGGAGATGTCGATGGCGATGGTGTAAGCAACACAGGTTCTGATATTGCTTATTACTACTACAAGAATGACCTGAACACATCGATAGAGAATAATGTAATACCCGATGCAGGTTCTGAGGCCGACCTTGATGCAGATGGCGATGGCCGTACCTGGCAGCACCTGGTGACCTTCACCGTTGCCTTCGGTGTTGAGGGTAATATGTCAGACACGAGTGATGACGGCTGGCCAGATGCAGATGCAGCTGGAACAGCCTGGCCTGGTGACGGTATGCCGGTTAAATCGGGTGACTGGGGTGATGCAAGGACATCGGTATGTAATAACTGTCCTGCTAAAATCGATGACCTATGGCACATGGCCTGGAATACCAATGGTACTTATGCTGCTGCATCAACCCCTGAAGAAGTGGTTGAAAAACTGATTGCAGCGATTACCAATATCGCTGGTCGTGTAGGTTCGGCTGCGGCTGTTGCCCTGAACTCCGGTACACTGAATGCGAATACCCGCGTTTACCAGGCGAAGTTTAATAGTATCGACTGGTCCGGTGATCTGGAGTCTGTGCCCATAAAAGATGGTGACGGTAATCCGGATAATGATCCACCGCAATGCCTGGGCAAAACAATCGGCCAGGTATGTGGACTTGAATGGAGTGCCAGTAAGGAACTTGAATCAAGAACTTATACCAGCAGGACTATTTATTCCAGGAATGCAGATAGTAACATGGTTGTGCTGTTCGAGGACCTGGCTGATCTGGGTGCAACTCAGAAAACTAAATTAAAGACAAATCCTGATACGGCCGTCGTAGAAGCTGATAGTCGTGGGCAGGATAGAATGGACTGGATAAGAGGTCGCAGCGTTTTCGGTTATGACGATGGCTTCAGAAAAAGAACGGTTGGTGAAGATGGTGTTAAAAAACTTGGCGATGTAATCGCATCGTCACCTGCCTATGTCGGTGAACCCATATTTATTTATCCTGACACAATGGAAGCCGATAAATATAGCGATTACAGAACTGCTAATAAAAATCGTACCAAGATGGTATATGTTGGTGCCAATGACGGCATGCTACACGGGTTTACTGCCAGTGATGGTGTAGAGAAATTTGCCTATATTCCTGCCAGGCTGGTTAATAAACTGAACAAGCTGACATCACCTAATTACAAGAAACAGCACGAGTATTATGTTGATGGATCACCGGTTGCATTCGATGCGTTTGATGGCGCATGGAAAAGCCTGGTGGTAACACCAACAGGTGCAGGTGGACAGATAGTCTTTGCTATCGATGCAACTGATCCTGATTCTTTCGGTACAACAGATGTTCTGTGGGATTTCGATGATACCGTAGATGCAGATATGGGCTATAGCATGGGCGATGTAAGTTACGCCAAGATGAACAGTGGTGAATGGGCTGTAATTATCGGTAATGGCTATAACAATACAGAAGCCGATGGTAATGCCAGTACCACAGGTAATGGTGTTATCTATGTACTGAATGCATTTACCGGTGCGATTATCAGAAAGTTCGATACGGGTGTGGGCAGTGTTGAAGATCCTAATAACCCGGGTAGCGACAGGCCAAATGGCGTTGCAACAGTCACACCTATTGATATTGATGGTGATTTAGTAGCTGATTTTCTGTATGCCGGCGACCTGTTTGGTAATGTCTGGAAAGTTGATGTGACATCAACGACCCCGGCTTCATGGGACTTCGCCTATAAGTCTGGCAGTGATCCTAAGCCATTCTTTAAAGCAATTGATGGCTCAGGTGTGGCACAGCCAATAACCGCCGGTGTTACTGTAAAGCGTCATCCAGAAGCTGATGACCAGACTCTGGTTCTTTTTGGCACAGGTAAATATTTTGAAGTCGGTGATGGTGTAACCAGTGTATCTAGCCAGATCCAGTCTTTCTATAGTGTCTGGGACGATAATACCGGTACACAGTACCTGCGCTCACAGATGCTGCAGCACAAGATACTGAATGAGTTAGATACAGATTCTGATGGTATGACTGACTGGAGAATAACAACTTCGGATGATGACTCATCAGGAGACTACACAATTGACTGGTCAACAGACAAAGGCTGGTTCATTGATATGCGATACAGCAGTGGAACTGAGTATGGCGAACAGATAGTAAGAAAGCCTGTATTACGTAACAACCGGGTTATATTTGTTACGACTGTTCCCGATGGTGATCCATGCGGCTTTGGTGGTTCAAGCTGGATTATGGAAATAAACGCAAACACGGGTAGCCGTTTGCCAGAGTCTCCGTTCGATGTGAATGGTGACGGTATTATCGATGCGACCGACCTGTTTACCATAGGTGATGAAGATACCATTGTATCGGGAACTCGCTCGAAAGAAGGTATAGTGGCAACACCAGGTATCCTGAACTCGCCTGATGGGCCAGAACGTAAATACTTCAGTGGTACCAGTGGTAACATCGACGTGGTGCTGGAATCTGCAGAAGAAGCAATGACCAAACGACAGTCATGGCGACAATTGAGGTAAATTGCATGTACATAATTATGAAATCAAATTTAATGCGAACATTGATGGTAGTGCTTGGGCTTGTATGCTTTGGTGGTCAGGCTAATGCTTCAGGTGTTACCGCCGAAGATATAGGCACAATGTATATTGTGCAAAGCATTGACGAGAAGAAAAAACTGATAAAACTGAGTGATGGCGAGATTGCATATAATGCCTCGACCATATTCTATAATAGTAAAGGTGAGTTGAGCTCAGTTGAAAGCATTCGTAAAGGTGGCGCTATCACTTTTCATTTTGATCAGAATAAACGCTTTTTTCTCAGACCAACTGCTACCAGAATCTGGATTAAGTAAAAGAACGTTCAAATATAGTTAACAGAAAGTAGAGCGAATTATGAAGAAACAATCAGGTTTTACATTAGTTGAATTAATGATCGTGGTAGCGATTATCGGTGTGCTGGCTGCAGTGTCTATACCTGTATTCAAGGGGTACCAGATGAAAACAGTACGTGGCGATGAGTGTAAGAGACCGCTATATGAGATATCTCATGAACTGGTGAAATTTCACGGTCTGAATGGAACATACACCACAGTTTTCGGGTCAGCAGATCCAACTGCGCAGTTGAATTATAAAGAATATTCAGACCCTTCTGATACGACAAATTCGCCCTATAAATATGTTATTGAAGCAGGAAGTACCGGTAATATTGCTAATAGTTTTAAAATTATCTGTCAGAAACATCCAACTAAAAATATAGATTCAGACTGTGGTGATTTAACACTGGACAACTTTGGTCGCGAAGGTATGGATAACCCGGTTCTTGGTAGCTCACGAACTACAGAAGCCTGCTGGCGTTAAACAGTCTTGTTGCGTAATTCTCTAGGCAACTGAAAAATAATATTTTCCTTGGGGCCACTGTCACTTGATAGCTCGGCCCCGAACCAGTCTTTGATCTGTTTTGTTACTTCTTCAACCAGAAGTTCAGGTGCAGAAGCGCCTGCGCTCAGACCGACAATATTTGCGTTCTCGAACCATTCCTTTTTTAGTTCACTGGCATTATCTACCAGATAACCTGGAACACCATTTTTCTGGGCAAGCTCACTCAGGCGATTTGAATTTGAACTGTTAGGTGAGCCAACAACAATAATCAGGTCACAGCTCTGGCTAAGCGTTTTTATTGCATCTTGCCTGTTTTGTGTGGCATAGCAGATATCATCTTTTCTTGGTCCGATGATATCAGGGAACTTCCGTTTTAGTGCATCGATAATGTCCTGTGTATCATCTACCGACAGTGTTGTTTGGGTTACATACGCCAGGGGTACGTTATCAGGTAGAGATAAATTATCGATGTCATCGGTGCTTTCGACCAGTAACATCTCCCCTTCGCTATTGTTAAACTGCCCCATTGTGCCGTCGACTTCCGGGTGGCCGGAATGGCCAATTAAAATCACATTAGTATTATTTTTAGCATAACGAGCAACTTCCATATGCACTTTGGTAACCAGAGGACAGGTAGCGTCGAAAACTTTTAGCTGTCGATCTCGTGCCTCCTGTTGAATCTGTTGTGAAACGCCATGCGCACTAAAAATAACTGTCGCGTCATCCGGTATTTCATTCAGTTCTTCAACAAAGATAGCGCCTTTCTGTTTGAGGTCATTAACAACATAGGTGTTATGAACTACTTCATGGCG
>JBFHVK010000041.1:0-13309 GCA_041589615.1 Gammaproteobacteria bacterium
GAAGTTCAGTTGAAAGACTCGATTACCGAACAGCTGGGGTATATCGTTGGTGTTAGCACGCATACCGAAAAACTCGACCCACTGTTGTTCATTTACGATGAAGATGGTGAAATCAATCCTAATGGTGCCCCCATTAGTGAGAGCAAGGAAAGCTCCACCACCGCACTTTATGCGCAGTTAAAATACCAGCCAAACGATGATCTGATTCTTATGGCAGGCGTTCGTGGTGAGGATGAAGACGACTCCGGCAATAGTGGACTGGTTCCAAGGCTTGGTTTGAGCTACCAGTTAAAACCGAAAACATACCTTAAGGCCATGTACAGTGAGGCCTACCGGACGCCTGTATTTATCGAAAAATACGTGTTGCTTACCGGAGTACTGTTTGGCAACCCTGAACTCGAACGCGAGCAAATAAAGACCTTCGAACTAGCACTGGACACCCAGATCAACCCAGCCAACAAGTTACAGCTTGCTCTTTTTACACTCGACTTTGAAAATGAGATATTACGAGTACCCCAGGCTGCCCCGAGCACAGCCGCCGAATATATTAACGGTGATGGCAAGCAAATGACGGGGATCGAAATAGAATGGAAATCGGTGTTTAATAACCGACTTGAAGTCATCGCAAATGCATCCCACACCCAGGGAAAGGACAACTCACTCAATGAAGACGATGCGCCCTTCATTGCAGAAAACACCGCAAACCTGATGCTGACTTACAACATCAATAAACAGTGGAAAGCCTCTCTCACCTCTCAATACGTCGGTGAAAAGGAAACCGTATTCACCCGCCTGCAAACACCGGGCACCATCGAACGAGAAACCATTGGAAGTTATGTGCTAACCAATTTCAATGTCCGATACCTGTACAAACAACACGAGTTACAGCTAATCCTGAATAATATTTTCGATAAGGAATACACCTATCCAGAACCTGTCAGGTTAAATATACCAGAAGTACCTGGTGGCCCGGACTCAACTGCCTATCTGTCATACAGCTATAGCTTCTAGTTTGATACAGTCTGGCTGATTATAAATTTGACAAAACCTTCTGAAACAAAAAAGCCGTACAACTTTTGCTGCACGGCTTTTTTTATTTCAGTCACTGTTGTGTGACTTTCCTGCTAAAGATTTTTCTTTATAAACTTTTTTATTTGTCCAGTTGAGACACATCCCGTACAGCACCCCGTGATGCACTGGTTGTTAGCGCCGCATAAGCCTTAAGCGCCTGGCTAACAACACGTTCACGCCCAATCGGCCGCCACGCATCCGCACCTTTTGCATCCATTGCGGCACGACGTTGTGCAAGCTCATCATCACTGATCGCCAGCTTGATGGTGCGATTAGGAATATCAATTTCGATGGTATCACCTTCTTCTACCAGACCAATTGCTCCCCCTTCTGCTGCTTCTGGCGAAGCATGCCCGATGGACAATCCGGATGTACCACCAGAAAAACGACCATCAGTTAACAGGGCACAGGCCTTACCCAGGCCTTTGGACTTCAGGTAGGAAGTGGGGTACAACATCTCCTGCATACCTGGTCCACCTTTGGGTCCTTCATAGCGGATAATAACCACATCACCCTCAACCACCTTATCATTCAGAATCGCATCGACTGCATCATCCTGTGATTCAAACACCCTTGCCGGTCCGCTGAAGGTTAAGATACTTTCGTCTACACCTGCGGTTTTTACAATGCAGCCCTGCTCGGCGATATTTCCGAACAGTACGGCCAGTCCACCATCCTGGGAATAGGCATGTTCTTTATTGCGGATACAGCCAGCTTCACGATCGGTATCTACATCCCACACTTTTTCCTGTGAAAAAGCCTGCTGGGTTGGCACATTACCCGGTGCCGCTGAATACAGCTTTTTCGCTGCTTCATCCGTACCGGCGACCAGATCCCATTTTGCCAGGCTGTCTGCAACGGTTGCACTGTGTACAGTTGGCAAATTCGTATGTAACAGACCGGCACGATCCAGTTCCGCAAGAATACCCACCACACCACCGGCACGGTGAACATCTTCCATATGGTATTTCTGTGTTGCAGGCGCCACCTTACAGAGGTTGGGCACCTTGCGTGACAGGCGATCAATATCATCCATGGTGAAGCCAATTTCGCCTTCCTGTGCCGCAGCGAGTAAATGCAGTACCGTGTTAGTAGAACCACCCATGGCGATATCCAGGCTCATGGCATTTTCAAATGCCTTGAAGCTGGCTATATTGCGAGGCAACACATTTACATTATCGTTTTCATAATAGTCACGTGCCAGGTCCACAATACGGCGGCCGGCTTCCAGAAACAGCTCTTCTCGATAGGCATGAGTCGCCAGCAATGAACCATTACCGGGTAATGACAGACCCAGTGCCTCGGTCAGGCAGTTCATCGAATTTGCGGTAAACATACCCGAACAGGAACCACAGGTTGGACAGGCAGAACGCTCTACCTGTAAAACATCCTCATCACTTTCATTCGGGTTTGCAGCCATCACCATCGCGTCAACCAGGTCAAGATGAACTTCTTCACCGTGAATCTTCGCCTTACCTGACTCCATCGGTCCACCGGAAACAAAAATAACCGGAATATTCAGGCGCATAGATGCCAGCAGCATGCCCGGTGTGATCTTGTCACAGTTTGAAATGCAGACAATCGCATCAGCACAGTGTGCATTCACCATATACTCAACCGAGTCTGCAATTATTTCACGGGATGGAAGCGAATACAGCATGCCACCATGGCCCATTGCAATACCGTCATCCACTGCAATGGTATTAAACTCCTTGGCAATTCCTCCCGCCTTCTCGACCTCACGCGCCACCAGCTGCCCCAGGTCTTTCAGGTGCACGTGCCCTGGAACAAACTGGGTAAAAGAGTTGGCAATCGCAATGATGGGCTTGTCGAAGTCTCCATCTTTCATACCGGTGGCACGCCAGAGTGCGCGGGCACCAGCCATATTGCGGCCGTGGGTGGAGGTTCGTGAGCGATATTCAGGCATAGCGGTCTCTAAATCAATTTGGAAAACCGCTATTGTAAAGTGAAATCGCTGCGGCTGTAAGCCTTATATGTAGAGCCCCCGCTTATAGTAGGGCTTCTTTTATACATCTATTTTTGAAATATCACTATGAGCTGAACATACTGCATGGGTACTAAACGTCAAAAACAAAAGAAAACGCACTAAAGTGCAGGAGCACTTTGAACGTGTGAATGCACGGCCCGAAGAGTGGAGCACAGGACGTGCAGAATAAATGGACGCAAAATCTGCGGTAAATAAAAACACAGGCAGGTAGTGAATAATTTCAGGAACTTAAGGAGATTTTTAAGACATTGATGTTAGTTGGCAGGTATCTACCAACTAACATCAATTTTATTATTGTATTTATACTGCAAACAAACCATCAACTAAACTTTCAGGCGAGATATCACATGTTTGAGTTCTTCAGCGACATTACGCAGGTCTTCGGATGTTTCTGCGGTATGCGCGGCTCCTTGCGAGGCCACTTCAGCGACCTGTGAAATATTCACCACACTGCGATTAATTTCTTCGGCAACCGAGTTCTGCTCAACAGAGGAGCTGGCTATCATGGTGTTCATATCATTGATATTAGTGACCGATGCAGTAATGCTGTTTAGCACTTCGCCAGCCCTGGCAGCAGTATCCCGTGTCACATCTGCCTGAGATCGACTCTGCTTCATGGCTTCAACCGCATGCTGCGCACCCTGTTGCACTTTCTCGATCATCTTCTGTATTTCTTCTGTGGATGTCTGGGTACGCTGTGCCAGCACCCTGACTTCATCAGCCACCACCGCAAAGCCTCTTCCCTGCTCACCGGCACGTGCAGCTTCAATCGCAGCATTCAAGGCCAGCAGGTTAGTCTGTTCGGCAATGCTCCTAATTACATCCAGCACCGATCCGATTTCTACCGAATCATTTTCCAGCTCATGAATAACATCCGCGGCTTTCTCGACCTGCTGAACCAGTTTGGAAATTGCACTTATCGCCTCATTCACCACACTCTGGCCCGTCTGTACTTCAGAATTGGCCTGGTTTGCCGAATCGGCAGCCAGCTGTGCATGCTGTGCCACTTCATGTACTGTAGCGGTCATTTCGTTCATCGCGGTAGCCACCTGATCGGTTTCAATACGCTGTCTCGTCATCGACTGATTAGACTGATCAGTGATATGCGCCATTTCCTCAGCTGAAGTTGAGAGCTTGAATACCGACTGGTTTATGCGTTCTACTATGCCACCTATGTCATCACGTAACTTGGCAGCACTAGCAGCAACCTGCCCCAGCTCATCAGTGGATTCTGAAATAATTTCATGACTGAAATCACCCTCAGCCATATACGCTAGATCAAGCGCCACCGACTGCGCCGGACCGACAATAATCCGCTTAACCATAATCACGAAAATAATAAATGAAAGGATTAATGCGCCCACTAAAAACAGAACAGTCCTCACTAGCCCTTCATTGGCGCTGCTTTTAACATTCACAATATTAGACTGGATAGTCTCACCCAGCATTTGCTGTATCTGCGTAACCATCTTACCCGGGGCTTCTTCTATGCCTGCAACAGCAAGATCCGCAACAACATGGTTATAACCCGCTTTGACAAACACCCCCAGCGCCTCTTTATACTGGGGCATGAGCTGGGCATGTGCCTGTTTAAACTCCTCGAGTTTAAGTAACAGCGCCTGTTCATGCACTAGCGTCATCAGTAAATCAACATCACCCTGCACCTTCTCATGCTTCTCCTTGAAGCCCTGCCAGTGCTGTTTACGCTGCTTGTCCTTGTAGCCTCGAATCAGGACATTATTCCATTCACGTATCTGCATATTAAAATCTGTCGACAGGTTGAGTAACTCGGTCTCCAGCCTGAGTTCCTCTATGAGCATTTTTGACATCTGTTTTTCAACTGTCCATCCAATATAGATGCCATAGGCTGATGCAGCGAGAATAAGAGTAGCCCCCAGGCCGGAAATCATGAGTAATTTATTGCGAACACTCGAGCAGATGAATTTTTTTATCACTTTAAAGCCCCGATGGCACTATTGTTATATTGAGTCTTATAGCAAAGATATCGACATATTCCACACTGGCTTTAATGATTATTTACATTCTGGCTATTTTTGATTAGTTTTTTAAATTAATCAGCTAAAATGACGCCATGACTCTTACAGAACTCAAATACATCGTAGCCGTTGCCCAGCACAAGCACTTTGGCCGTGCCGCCAAGGCCTGCTTTGTCAGCCAGCCGACCCTCAGTCTCGGCATTAAAAAACTGGAAGAAGAACTGGGGCTGGATATTTTCGAGCGCGAGGCTCGCAATGAACTAAGGATAACCGAGCAGGGTGAGCGCATTATCGAGCAGGCACAGAAGGTGCTGGATCAGGCTGCACATTTGAAGGTAATGGCACAAACTCATCAGGATCCCCTGGCCGCCCCCCTAAGGCTAGGTGCCATTTATACCATTGCCCCCTACCTGCTGCCTAAACTGATTCCTTTGCTACATAAACGTGCCCCACAGATGCAGCTGAGACTGGAAGAAAATTTTACAGCTGTACTCTCCGAACAGCTAAAACAGGGAAAACTGGATGTCATCATCATTGCCCTGCCTTTTGACGAACCAGGCGTAGTCACCCAGGCTGTCTACGATGAGCCATTCGAAGCGGCAGTCCCGCACGATCACCCGTGGACCGAGCTGGAACAGGTTAATGCTGAACAGCTTGCTGAAGAAAGCCTGATATTACTGGGCCCCGGGCACTGCTTTCGTGACCAGGTACTACAGTCATGCCCGATGTGCAGTTCCTCGGGAAATTTGCAGGATAGCCTGGCCGGTGGCTCACTGGAGACCATACGGCACATGGTTGCAAGCGGCACAGGTATCACGGTTTTGCCGTCCAGCTCTAACCAGAAATCCATGTATAACGACCTGATTAGCATGATTCCATTCAAGGAGCCCGCACCACGTAGACGGGTTGCCCTGGCCTGGCGCAAAGGCTTCACTCGCCCAGAGGCGATAGAAGTATTAAGACAGGAAATACTCAAGTGTTCCCTGAGTGGTGTAAGCATGCTTGAAAATGAAACCATCCACTTCCCGCACCGATGAAAACATCTACACCCACAACACTGGAGATGATGCAGCACCTCATTGCAACACCCTCGGTTAGTTGCGTTGATCCAGCTATTGACCAGAGTAACTTGCCCGTCATCGAACTACTGGCAAACTGGCTAAACGAACTGGGTTTCGCTGTAGAAATATTACCGGTAGCCGAAGGCAAGGCGAACCTGATTGCCACCCTGGGCACCGGCACTGGCGGACTGGTGCTGGCAGGGCATACCGACACCGTGCCCTATGATGATGATCGCTGGCAACACAACCCATTCAAACTGAGTGAAGACAATGGTCGCCTCTATGGTCTCGGCACTTCAGACATGAAGGCTTTCCTGGCACTGGCGATTGAAGCCGCACTTGAGTTTGAAAAATCTGACTATAAGCAACCCCTCATTATTCTTGCCACCTCCGATGAAGAAACCACCATGGCCGGCGCGAAGGCCCTGGTAGATGCCTGCAAACCGGCTGCACGTTATGCCGTTATTGGTGAGCCGACCGGTTTAAAACCGATTCGTATGCACAAGGGCATTATGATGGAGGCCATTCGCATCACTGGTCTGGCAGGTCATTCCAGCAATCCGGACTATGGACATAATGCGCTGGAAGCCATGCATAAAGTCATCGCAGAGCTGCTTATCTGGCGCGATGAATTACAGCAGCAATATAGCAGTCACCTGTTCGAAGTCCCGGTACCCACCATGAACCTCGGCCACATACATGGCGGTGATAACCCGAACAGAATTTGCGGCGCCTGTGAACTGCATATTGATATTCGCCCTTTGCCCGGCATGCAACTCGATACTTTACGTCATGAACTCAATAGCCGTCTGCAGAAAGTAATGCCTGAACATGGCTTTAAACTGGAAACACTGCCACTATTTTCTGGCATACCCGCCATGGAAACCCCGGCCGAATCCAGACTGGTAAAGGCCGCTGAAAAACTCACCGGGGTTGCAGCTGGCAGTGTCGCATTTGGCACCGAGGCACCATACCTGACCAACCTTGGAATAGAAACCATTGTGCTTGGGCCGGGAAATATCGACCAGGCTCATCAACCAGATGAATACCTGGAAATGAGCAGAATTAAACCAACAGTTGAATTACTGAAGAAATTCATATATCAATTCTGTATTGAATAAACACAAGCAGTGATACTCTTACACAAGAGCTGGCAAAACAGATTAGCAGGAAAAAACTTGAATACACCAACACAACAATATGTCGACTGGTTCCGTAGTTCTTCACCTTACATACACCGTCATCGTGGCCGAACATTTGTTGTTTATATTTCCGGTGAAACCATCACACATAGTGGCTTTGCCCACCTGATACATGATATCGCCCTGCTCAATAGCCTTGGTGTAAAACTGGTGCTGGTACATGGTGCCCGTCCACAAATCGAACAGCAGCTGAATACACTCAATATAGAATCACATTTCCACAATGGCTGGCGCATCACGACTGCTGAAACCTTACCGGGTGTTGAACAGGCTGTCGGCCAGGTGCGAGTTAATATCGAAACGCGCCTCTCCATGGGGCTGATTAATACGCCTATGGCGGGCGCAGCGCTGCGCGTAATATCAGGCAACTTTATTACTGCCAGACCCTACGGCATAAGGGATGGTATTGACTTTGGCTTCACTGGTGATATTCGCAAGGTCGATACTGAAGCGATCAAACAACAGCTCGCTCTGAATAATATTGTTCTACTTTCTCCCATTGCCTATTCTCCCAGCGGAGAAGCCTTCAACTGTCGCGCCGAAGACGTCGCAACCGCAACCGCCAGCGCATTAAATGCAGACAAACTGATTTTCATGATGCCAGAGAGTGGCGTAAAAGATGAGCATGGCAAAGTCGTTAATCAGCTGAACCTGCTGCAGGCGGAAGCCCTCCTCAGCAAGCATAAAAACGATGAACTCATACAGCTGCATCTGAATAGCGCCGTCAATGCCTGTATCAATGGCGTGCGTCGCGCACATTTAATTAGCCACCAGACCGATGGCGCCTTACTGCTTGAACTCTACACCCGTGATGGCAGCGGCACCATGATCACCACTGATACATATGAAGGATTGCGCCAGGCCAATATCAATGATGTCGGGGGCGTACTGGAATTAATCCAGCCGCTGGAAGAACAGAATGTTCTCGCTCATCGTTCCAGGGAACAGCTTGAGCTGGAAATCGAACAGTTTACCGTGATAGAGCGCGACAGCATGATTATCGCCTGTGCCGCACTCTATCCTTATGATAGCCATTGTGCAGAACTGGCCTGCGTAGCGGTGCACCCAAGTTACCAGAAACAGGGACGCGCAGGCGACCTGCTACAGCACATAGAACAACAGTGTATCGAAAAAGATATTAAACGCCTGTTTATACTGACTACTCATACTGCACACTGGTTTCTTGAAAAAGGCTTTGTTGAGGGTTCGCTTGATCAAATTCCAATCCAGCGAAGAAATATGTATAACGCACAGCGTAACTCAAAGATATATATTAAAGCGCTTTAGTAAACGCTTGAACCATCGACTTTAGAGACAGACTTACACTCACTAACGGTCACTGACCAGTTTCAGTCGTTCTGACACGAAAGCTTGAAAGCACAAGCTGTTATTCCGTAAATGCACACAAACTTAACGCTAATGTTCTTTTATACGCGGACGGTGTATCACATAGCATTAAGATTTTATTTTTTCGTTAATTTGCGTTTATTTACGGATAATAGATTGCGCTTTTATATACTCGTTTCAGTGCGTTTTACGATGTATCAGATTACGTCTTAACCTGTACATATACAATTATCAGACAGCGACCTCTTTTTTCTTATGCTTGTTCTGAGCAGACTGCACTATGCCTTTGGACAATAAGCGACAAAGCCCCTGGAACTGTTTGAACTCACTCTCATTCAACCCTGATTTAAGCTTATCTGCATACATTATTCCCATCGCATGCTCTTTTACAAAAATAGACATCGCAAAGAACTGCTTACAACCTAGAGCGAGTTTTGCGCTATCCGGAATTGAATTCCAGTACTTACCCCGGTTGCTTTCAGTAAGAAACAGGCTACGTGTTTTCTCCAGCAACAATGAAAAAACATTTGGTTTGTCGGTAATTATTTTAATCGGTTTTATTTTGTCTATATTTTTTGCATACGCCATATATCGCGTAATTAAAACCTGCTTGTTCGGAACTTTTACCAGAAATACACAGCGATCTACACCGCAATAAATGCCGGCTTTTACCATATGTTCGATCAGGTCATGTGCAGCCGCACCTTCATTTACCATACGTTGAAACTGACGAATTTCGGCTGCCAGCTCGGCAGGAATTGCCGCTGCTTTTGCAGGCGTTTGAGTGGCAGCTGTATCTGCCTGCCCTGTGACCCTGGTAATTTTCTCCTGCACAACTGGACGGGGTGGTTCAGCTTTATCAGTCTTAACTGCAGTTTTTTTCGGCATTGCCGCTTCTGTAGCAGGCATTTTTTTTGCTGGTACGGATTTATTCGATTCAGGCGGCAAAGTTTTTTCTTTGCTATTAACTGTCCTGCTCTCAATCTCGAGTGCAGCTCTCACTTTTGCAACAGGTGTCGACCTGTCTGGTGCACTATCATCCTGTAAGATAAATTCCCCGTAGATATGTGCATCATCTGCCAGTTGAGGTAACAATCGAGCTGGCACCTGATAACCATACCGCAACAGATCATCTGTTATATCAACTGCATTCAGGTGTATACGACGCTCTATTTCCGCTTCCTTTTTGCCTTTATATTTTGCAATCTTCTGGATAACCTGTTCTGCTTTCTCGCCATACCAGTTCAGGCTGACCACTCGCGCCAGCTCATAGGCAAGCGCAACACCCCTTGACAGTGCGTAATCATTCACACTATCACTCAGCGCATCTATCGTCATTTCCGGTAAATGCCATTTCTCTGCCAGGGCATGCCCAAGCTGTTTCATGCTACAGCCTAGAAGTTTTTCAGCCGCCTCTTCATACGACTGCTTTTTCACATAACACAACTCCTCAAGCTGCTGCATCAATGTATCGCCATAGCACCACAACATCAGCTCTGTCAGGGCCTGTAGCTCAGTTGCCAGCTGCGTCTCCTGTGGTAGTAACACGTTGCGCTGCTGTGACCAGTCCTTCGCCTGCAGGGCTGCATGGCAGGCCTGCCCCATCACCCTCAGATACCCCTCCTGATTTTGCTCAGGCAACGACATCTCTTCAAAAACCTGTGTGTTCTTAAGGAAGCTCTGGAATGAATCCTGGCCAAAATGAGAGAGTGCGTTTTCCAGCGTAGTTAGCGAGGGGCGCCCAGCCGCCGCCCGCTGGGTATTCACCTGGCGCATTACCTGCACACAGAAACCTGCATCATAGATGATAGGCTCGGCAAACTGGGTGATAGATAGCTGTTGCTGGACTATCAGTTTCTCTACATTATTTTTTGTACGCGAGAGTATGGGCAGTTTTTTTTCTGACAGATAAGCCTGCCACTCTGCAAGACCATGGGGCATATACAATCTATCCAGCGTTGGGACTGGCTCTCAGCGCTATGGCATACGTGCCAGCAACAGGGAGAACCAGGCATTTTCAGGTTCGATATGCCTGAGTATATGCAATCCTGCATCGGTTAGCAGGGATTCAGCCTGTTGATGTGTATATTTATGACTGACCTCGGTAAGAATTTTTTCACCCTGCCCAAGCGAAAGGGTTTCTCCCATCAGGTCCAGATTTACATCCTGGCCCTGCCGAGATACCAGATACATTTCAATGCGTTGCTGCTCGCTATTGTAGACAGCACTATGCTGGAATTTCTGTAAATCAAAATCTGCCTGCAGTTCACTGTTAAGTACATTAAGCACATTAAGATTAAACTGACCTGTTACCCCTGCATTATCATTATAAGCGCGGTGCAGAATTTCTTCGTCCTTTACTCGATCAATGCCTAACAACAGCGTATCTCCACTGTACATACAGTGACTGACTTCATCGATAAATGCGGCAGCACTCTGCTTGGAAAAATTACCAATACTACTTCCCAGAAAAACATACAGGCAGGTTCCATCCGGTCGATGTAGTCTTTCGAGACCCGCAGTGTAGTCACCCACCAGTGGTTTCACATCAAGCCAGTTATAACGCTGCGTAAATTCATTGCGAACTTTACAGAGCATTTCCTCACAAACATCAAACGGCAGGTATTCACAGTCGATACCTTTTGCTTCACAGGCCTGAATGAGATGATGCGTCTTGCGACTCGTACCACTTCCGAATTCGAGAATATGTCTAGGGCGTGCAATATCTATCAGCTCCATAGCATAACAGTCGAGCAATTCAGCCTCTACGCGTGTAGGATAATATTCTTCAGTCTGGCATATCTGGTCGAATAATAACGAGCCTCTTTCATCATAGAAATATTTTGCTGGCAGACTCCTCGGCGACTTCATCAACCCCTGCATAACATCCTGCTGCAGTGTATTACTCTTTCTCGACCGGGGTATGTAAATACATTCTTCAACAACTTCGAGTACAGCTTTATCGTCCATAAGCAGATCCTCACCTGTTCGTTTAAAAACAACTGTGTCTACAATATAGTTACATCGTTATTGCTTATCTTTTCAGACACTTGTATAGCTTTTTACAAGCAGCCAGGGAACATTACAGATTTATTCCTGACATATTCATGATGTGACTTTTGATCAGCCACGTGCCTATGCTAACATTGATCTACATCAGATTAATACAAGCACTATCACATTATGTGTCGACTACTCGCCTATCTGGGTGCCGAAATACAGTTATCAAGACTCTTGCTAGATCCGGAACATAGCCTGGAAAAACAGGCCTGGCAGCCCAAAGAACTGCGCGAAGCAAAGCTTAATGCAGATGGTTTTGGCTTTGCATGGTACAACGACATCGAGCACAAACTCACACCGGCCTGCTATAGAAACACCCTGCCAATCTGGAACGACTCAAATCTTCGTGATCTGTCTGGCTCACTACATTATCCTTTGTGGATTGCTTATATCAGAAGTGCAACAACAGGATTGGGAGTTTCCCTACAAAATACCCAGCCATTCATCTATCAGCAATGGACATTCATTCATAATGGATACATTCTCGATTTTAGAGGTGAATTGCAACATAAAATGAACTGTATTCTTGATGATGAATTTCTATACCTGATAAAGGGAAACACTGATTCAGAATATATCTTCGCTCTATTAATGCAACTGCTTCAAACTCATTCACCGCCTGATGCATTCAGACAATGCATCAGCATAATCACTGATATCATTCAGGACAAACGCGCACTTCTAAATATCTGTATCAGTGATGGCAATAAAATTTATACTATTCGACATGCCGTTCATGGACTATGTCCCAGTTTATATTACACAAACACAAGTAATGAATTTGGTCACGGAAACCAGATAATAGTGTCTGAAAAACTTAATAGTGAAAACTGCTGGCAAGCAATTGATGATCATAAACTTTTTATAATTTCTTCAAACTCCGACATTGAAATATACGATATATGAGCACTTCTCTTGCCACACTCATTCGTCTGCGTGCCATACAGAATAAAACTCGACAACTATTTGCCGAGATGAATGACTTACAGTATCGCCTGCAGTATCACCACGATCTAAGCCCTGCCGGATGGCATCTGGGTCATGGCCTGTTTATAGAAAATTACTGGCTACATGAAATAATACAGGGCAATTCAAAACACACCCGGGACGATAGTCTGTTTATTCCACAGAACTGTCCAAAACCTGAACGCGGCCCTCGCCTGCCACCGCGCGAGGAACTCCTTAGCATGCTGCAGAAACACCAGGACGAAAATGCACTCATGCTGATGGAAATGATACCGCCACTTAGTGAACATCCATTATTCAAAGATGAATATATTGAGAATTTTATTATTCAACATTACGCGCAACATTATGAAACACTTCACATGGTTCTCACGCAAATGGCAATAAAAAATGACAAGGGCAACTATGAACCTGAAACCATCCTTCAACCACAGGTGATTGATAAACAATACAGCTGCCTGCCTGGAGCCCAATATGAGGTTGGCGGAGCAATGCCTTATTCATATGACAACGAGTTACCGGCTCATCATACGAAGCTTGATGCC
The DNA here is from genome assembly GCA_041589615.1 of Gammaproteobacteria bacterium. Taxonomy (GTDB): domain Bacteria; phylum Pseudomonadota; class Gammaproteobacteria; order SZUA-229; family SZUA-229; genus SZUA-229. Next base: position 13,258 of record JBFHVK010000041.1, read on the forward strand.
TTTTCTATCTCGACTACGCCGGTTAATAATAGTGAGTTTCTTAATTTTATTC
>JBFHVK010000042.1:0-13250 GCA_041589615.1 Gammaproteobacteria bacterium
GTGGTAGAGACAGGGCCTTGCGACGTTCATTTTCCAGTTTGAGCTGTGTGTCTTCTAGCGCTTTTTTCTCCGCTCGACGTTTGCTTTCATTAAGAGAAATTTCTTTCAGGCGACGGCGCTCTTCAATCAGCTGGTTTGTTTTTGTCAGGTGAATAAAGTCAGGGTCATTCTGGATTCGATTTTCATGCAGCTGTTTCAGTTTTGGCAACTTGTCTGCAAAGTCCTGTAATCGGCGGTATTGTGCCGAGCGAATCTTGTCCCACGGTAATGCTGCTTCAAGAGCATTCTCTCCTACTTCTGTCACGTCGTAGAGTGAAGGCAATTCTATATCTGGTATCACACCGCGATTCTGTGTGCTGTCTCCGGTGATTCGATAAAACTTCTGTTGTGTTAGGGTTATCTGGCCTCGAGAAAGAGGCAGCATGGCCTGAACAGTTCCCTTGCCGTAAGTCTGTGTGCCAACCACAATTCCGCGCTGGTAATCCTGAATGGCACCGGCAAATATTTCTGAAGCAGAGGCACTGAGGCGATTCACCAGCACAGCCAGTGGGCCGTTATAAACAACCTCGTCATCCTTGTCCTGATGCACATAGACTCGTCCGGAGATATCCTTAACCTGAACCGTAGGACCATTCTGTATAAACAGGCCAATCAGCTCATTAACTTCGTGTAACGAGCCGCCACCGTTATCTCTCAGGTCTATAATGACACCATCAACTTTTTCAGCCAGTAGTTGCTTAAGCAGTTTCTTAACGTCACGTGTGGTACTTTTGTAATTCGGATCTCCATTGTTGGCTGCTTCGAAATCGATATAAAACTTGGGAATATCAATTACACCCAGTTTGTAATCATTGCCATAACTTTTCAGGTTGATAATTTTTTTACTTGCATCCTGTTCATCCAGTTTTACCTTGTCACGGGTAATGGAAATGATACGAGTTTGTGATGTGTCGACAGCATTTGCCTTGAGTATGGATAAACGAACAACGGTGCCTTTCTTGCCGCGAATAAGATCGACGACATCATCCAGTCTCCAGCCAATCACATCAACAATCTCACCGTCTACACCCTGGCCGACACCGACAATCCTGTCATTGGCCTTGAGCTCACCTGCCTTATCTGCCGGGCCTGCGGGAATAAGTCGAGTGACTTTGGTGTACTCGTCTTCAATTTGCAGCATGGCACCGATGCCCTGTAATGATAGTCGCATGCGGATATTAAAGTTCTCCGTTCCGCGTGGTGAAAAATATTGAGTATGAGGATCGTAACTCAGTGTGAGCGCATTCATGTAAATGCGATAGGCATCTTCCGCATTGTTCTGGTGAATACGTGATAGCTGATTGTTGTAGCGTTTGCTGAGTAGCTCAACGATCTTGTCATTTTTCTTGTCGGAAAGTTTCAGGTTAAGTACGTCATTCTTCAGGCGTTTGTGCCAGAGTTCGTTGAGCTCACCGATGCTTTGTGGCCATGCATGATTTTCACGATCGATATAAATGCTGTCATCTTTATCGAAACTTAATTTGTCGATACCCTTGTCGAGTTCGCTTATCAGGTACTGTAATCTTTCATTCAGGCGTTGCTGGTAACGATTGAAAATAATGAACGCAGGATCTACTCGTTGTGCACGGAACGCATCGTCCAGTTTGTAGCGATACTGCTCAAACTCGTTGATATCGCTCTGCAGGAAGTAGCTGCGATTAGCATCCAGCTCTTTCAGGTAGCGATCATAAACGATAGACGAAAGATTGTTATCTAGCCTCACCTGGGTGCGCTGGAAATGCTGTTGTGCCAGACGATTAACTATTTCAGCCGTGGTGCGCCTGTGCTCATCCAGGGGTTTCAGGGTCTGTAGCTGGTCACTGGTTTTTGCGTTCGCCAGTGTAATAGAGCAAAGGCATGTGAGTAATAGCGCTTGTATCGAAAACTTCATAAATATCAGTATATTAATTGTAAAGAAAGTCCATGCCTCAGGTTTGACTCTATTTGGTCATGGGAATTCCTGTTAATCGAAAATAAATACGCGTCCCTGTCCGTGTGGCGTCGCTTTGTGATAATGACGGTGCGGGTTGTGCATTGTATCAAATTCCAGAGACTTCTGTCTTGCTATGGAGGTTGTCGCTGTTTACTATCCATCAATATCAATGCTACGTAATAAATGGGAATCTAAATGAATAATAGTCCACAAAAATATCTGCTGAATGGCCTGCTGTCGGTTGTTATGATAACTGCGTCGGGCTATAGCCTTGCAGAAACAAAGAAGAAAGCGCCACTGCTGGATAGAAATGACTTTTCTATTGGCGCGGGCCTGTCAATCAACTCGGTTGATGGTCCGGTGGATGATGAGGTTGGCTTCCAGTTTTTTGGCGCTTATGAACTGAATAATGTGAACCTGATGGAGGGTGTGCGTTCATCGATTGAAGCCGGTTATATGGATTATGGCTTTGATGGTGCAGATGCCGATGGTATCTGGGCCACTTTCGTTGTAGGTGGCGATATCAGTGGTAGCGTTAACTGGCTGGCCAGGGCGGGCTTCGATTTTGGTGATGACAGTGGCCTGATGGTTGGCGCCGGCCTGGGTGCCGAGCTGGACAAGCGTACCCGATTACGCTTTGAATATGTGATTCGTGACGAGCTCGATTCGATTCAGTTAAACCTGGTATATAAACTCTAGAAAGCCGTATCGATAAGGCTTAATCAATCACCAGCTCAATCTGTTTGGGCTGGTGGTTTTCATAGTAAAAACCGCGCATATCAAGCACACCCTTTGTATTCAGTGAAATAATAAGATTTAGTGCCTCCGCATAAGCGGCATCTTCAAGGTCTTTCGATGAGGGTATCGCGTCTGCGTGAGGGTGGCTGTGAAATATGGCAAACAACTGCTGGTTCTGTTCACGCATCTTCCTGAAGGCATCGATCTGTTGTTGTGGTTCCATTTCAAACACACAGCCTTTATCAGTAGCAATGTTCTCCACAGGATAAATATGCAGGTCTCCATCATCATTGCTTGAAATCAGGCCACAAATTTCGGCTTCGGGTTGTGATTGCGCCAGGGTGAGCAGGCGATTGGCCAGGGGCCGTGGTATGTGAATGCTGTCTATCATCTCTATATATCTGTATGGCTGCAGACCGGACAATGCGGGTCTTTTTTAAATGTCATGCGACGCCAGTCCTGGTACATGGCATCACTAATGAGTAATTTACCCGTGAGTGTTTCACCGTAACCGGTAAGCAGCTTGATAGATTCCATTGCCTGGATAGAGCCAATCATTCCAACCATGGGTGCCATCACGCCATTCTCACTACAGCTAGTGTCTTCTTCGCCCTGCTCATCATACAGGCAACGATAACACGGGCTATCGTTATCCTGAAAATTAAACACACTGACCTGGCCTTCCATGCGAATTGCAGCTCCGGATACCAGTGGGGTAGCTGTTTTATAGCAGGCGCGGTTAATCATAAAACGTGTGGCGAAGTTGTCAGTTGCATCTACTAGCAGATCGACATTGCTGAGCAGTTTTACAAGCTCATTTTCTTCCAGTCGCTGGTTAATGGTAAAGGTGTTAACTTCCGGGTTTAGTTTTTTAACCGCATTGGCTGCTGATTCAACCTTGCTTTGATGCAGGCTGCCGGTAGTGTGAATTATTTGCCGTTGCAGATTGCTTAGTTCAACTGTATCGAAATCGACCAGCGTCAGTTTGCCCACGCCCGCTGCCGCAAGATACATCGCTACAGGAGAGCCAAGGCCACCCAGACCCATAACCAGTACGTGTGAATCCAGCAGTTTTTGCTGTGCCTCGACACCAAAATCCGGCAGGAGTATTTGTCTGCTATAGCGCAGGAGTTGATCGTCATTCATGGCGGAATCTTAGCAGGTTATGGCTGTTGGCTAAATTAAAATGTCTGGTGTGGTGCTGGGGCAGAGCACAGGAGGTGCGGAATAAATGAGCGCAAGTGTTTGTCGGGCTGAGGTACTCGATTAGGGTGAAAGCAAAACAAGTTCAAGAGAAAAAGATGATGTAGGTGATAGTGTTTTGTAATGTGCTTATGGGAATGCTTTTTTAGAGGTATTTACGCCAGTGATCGGGGCGTTTGTCCCTGCAGCCGTGGTGGTTGCTTGAGTAGCGCTTTACAAATACTTTGGTGGTTGTATCGGTTATTTCGGATACACCCAGATTTGCACGTTGGGTGTCTTCGGAATATTTATAGAGTGCGCGTCGCATGCGATTGATTAGCCGGCTATCGAGGTGATAACCAAGGCGTATGAGTACGCATTCAATGGACTCGAGGGTAAGCTGGCGAACGTCGTAGCTGATGTACAGGCAAAGCTCATCTGCGAGGGTGATATCCTGTATGCCCTCTGCATCTGATAATAAGAGTAATGCACTGCGCGCCTGGTTAGGGTCAGGGTGCAGGTGGCAGAACCGTAGTTCTCGCCTTTTGATCAGGTCTTCTGCTTCGCTCATAGTCTTTAACTTAGAGGAAGTGTGGTTATTTTACAAGCATTTTTATCACCCAGGTGGCGCTTTCCCGGAGCCAGACAGATGTAAGGGTATTCAATATAAGTGATTGTTAATTAAGCTTTAATTCCGCAGCTCAGGCGAGGGTTGTTAGCCAGGTCGTGGTGCTGGGTGATGTTCTGGTAACCTGCCTGGCTAAATATGTCGTGTACGGCTGCTTTCTGGTCAAAGCCGTGTTCCACAATGAGTCGACCGTTGCGTTTCAGGTAATGTATGGCGCTTACGCAGATCTGGCGAATATCGTCCAGGCCGTCCTTGCCGGAAGCGAGTGCTGAACGGGGTTCGAAGCGCACATCTCCCTGGTTCAGGTGAGGATCTGTTTCGGCTATATACGGTGGGTTACTGGCGATAATGTCGAATTTTGGCAGGGGCTTCATCTGCTCGACAGGTTCAAACCAGTCGCCCTGTAGAAACTGGACATTTTCAATCGACAGCCGTCGGGCATTCGCCCGGGCAACCTGTAGTGCCTCACTTGAGCGGTCAGTCGCGATGATATTCCACTGCGGCTTTTCCGAGGCCATGGAAAGGGCAATCGCGCCACTTCCGGTACCCAGGTCGAGCATATGAATGCCGGTATCCTGAGGGTAGAGTTGCAGCAGTACCTCGATCATGAGTTCGGTGTCAGGGCGAGGGATTAGTGTATGAGAGGAGACCTGAAGTGGTAGTGACCAGAATTCCCGCTGACCGGTGATGTGGGCTACTGGTTCACCTTTAAGGCGGCGTTGCAACAGTTGCATAAAAGCATCCTGCTGATTCTGTTGAAGGCTCCTGTCAGGCCAGGTCATTAGCCAGGTGCGGGTTTTATCGAGGCTATGGGCGAGCAGGACTTCTGCATCCAGCCGGGGTGATTCGCTCATAGCCTGCAGTTGCTGTGTTGCAGTTGCCAGAAGCTCAGCGACTGTCATTAATGTTGCTCTGATAAGGCCGCTAGTTGTTCTGCCTGGTATTCATTGATCAACGGGGCAATGATCTGCTCAAGACCACCCTGCATAAATTCATCCAGTTTATACAGGGTGAGGTTAATGCGATGATCGGTAATACGTCCCTGGGGGAAGTTGTAGGTGCGGATACGTTCCGAACGGTCACCGCTACCCACCAGGGATTTTCTGGTTTGCGCCTGTTCGGCACGCTGCTTTTCTTCTTCTGCGCTCACCAGTCTGGCCTGTAGTAAAGAGAGTGCGCGGGCACGATTTTTATGTTGTGATCGTTCGTCCTGGCATTCCACGACCACGCCAGTGGGCAGGTGGGTAAGCCGTACAGCGGAGTCCGTTTTATTAACGTGTTGTCCACCGGCACCGGAAGCGCGGAAGGTATCTACACGCAAGTCTGCCGGATTGATGGTGATTTCTTCCATTTCGTCCGGTTCAGGAATAATTGCCACGGTGGCGGCCGAGGTATGGACCCGGCCCTGGGACTCAGTTTCCGGTACACGCTGTACGCGGTGAGCACCGGATTCAAATTTAAGCTTCGAGTAGGCTCCCTGGCCAACGATACGTGCAATAATTTCCTTATAGCCGCCGTGCTCACCCGGGTTTTCACTCATTACTTCTACTTGCCAGCGCTGGGTTTCCGCATATCGACTGTACATGCGGAACAGGTCGCCGGCAAAAATGGCAGCTTCATCACCACCGGTACCTGCACGTATTTCCAGGTATATATTACTATTGTCATGAGGATCTTTTGGCAGCAGCAGCTTCTGTAATTCGAGTTCCAGGTTTCCGATACGCTGCTCGGCATCATTTTTTTCTTCCACCGCCATTTCACGCATTTCGGCGTCGTCTTCCCTGAGCATTTCACTGGCTGCTAGCAGGTCATCCTGAGCTGCCTGGTAGTCACCGAATGTTTTGGTGACAGGCTCAAGTTGTGAGTACTCCATGGAGAGCTCACGGAACTTGTTCTGGTCAGAAATAATTTCCGGATCACCCAGCAGCACACCAACTTCTTCATGGCGTTCACACAGGTTTTCAAGTTTGCGGCGAATTGATTCTTTCATATAAATGTCTTTATCGGCGTTTATTTGCGCCTGTTGTGTGAGCTATCGCTTTCCAGAAATAGCTGGCGTGCAAAATCGAGCAGGTCATGTCGGCTGCTTTCTCCGGTCTGGCGAAGTGTCGCGCTGGGCTGGTGAAGCAGTTTGTTTGTCAGGGTACGAGCCAGGAAAGCGAGCACATCATCGGCGGGCTTGCCCTGTGCGAGCTGTGAGCGGGCCCTGGCCAGTACATCGGCGGCAAGGCTCTCTGCACTGTCACGGATCTCGCGTATGACTTCCACCGAGTCCAGTGAACGTTCCCAGTTTAGAAAATCCTCAACCTGGTTTTCGATGATTTCTCGGGCCTGTTCAGCGGCTTCCTGGCGTGATTCTATATTTTCCTGGATGATCTCCTGGAGATCATCAACGGTATAGAGGTATACATCATCCAGCTCATCTACTTCAGGCTCAACATCTCTGGGTACCGCAATATCACACATGAATATAGGCTTGTGTTTACGGGTTTTCAGTGCTTTTTCGACCGCGCCCTTGCCAAGAATGGGCAATGGGCTGGCGGTGGAAGAAATAACAATATCGGCACGGTGCAGGTGTTCTGGAATCTGTGGCAGGGCAATAGCTTCGGCATCAAACTGTTCGGCCAGAGCCTGTCCTTTATCGACACTGCGGTTAGCAATGATCATCTGCTTGATATTGTTTCCATGAAGATGACGAGCTGCCAGCTCAATCGTTTCACCGGCACCGATCATCAGTGCCGTATGGGATGACAGGTCACCAAAAATCTGTTTCGACAGGCTTACCGCGGCAAATGCAACCGACACCGGACTAGAACCGATGGCTGTATCGGTTCGCACCTGTTTGGCAACCGAGAAAGCATGCTGGAACAGTTTGCCGAGCAGGCTACCCATGGTGCCCTGTTCATTCGCCTGTGCATAAGCCTGTTTCATCTGCCCCAGGATCTGGGGTTCGCCGAGCACTAGTGAGTCGAGTCCGCAGGCTACCTGTAGAGCGTGGCGGATAGAATCTTCATGCTGATGGGCATACAGGTGGTCATTGATATCTGCTGGATTCAGTCCATGGAACTCACTCAGCCATGTCACCACCTGCTCGATTGCCTGCTGGGTTAGCTCATCACGAGCCAGCGTGGTGCAGTAGAGTTCGGTGCGATTACAGGTCGACAGAATTGCGGCTTCACCGATATGATCCAGTGAAGACAGGGACTTAACAGCATCCGCAAGGTTATCGGGTGAAAACGCCAGGCGTTCACGGATATCAACCGGTGCGGTTTTGTGATTGAGACCAAGAGTGATTATCGACATGCTGTGAGAGACAGGCGACATACTACTGTCACCGGCTAGCGCCCTAATTAGAGTCCAGGTTAATGAAAACCCTTAATTTTGAGCTATCGCGCGGCTTATTACAAGCAGCCTTGATGCTTTTTAAAATGAACTGAACTATTTATACCAGAGTGTGATCAGAGCAAATGATATTACAGCCAAAAAAGCGCTTAATATGGTTTATTATTTAAGTAAGAGTCATTTGGCCGTAAATACGAGGTTGATATTTGATGAGACGGCTGCAACTACATATGAAACAGCTATCACTGCTACTAATCAGTTCCATGCTGCTGGCAGGCCTGCCAGGCTGCACTAGTACGCCTGAAAAACAGCAGGAAGTGGTGCGTGGAGACGATATCGCTGTTGCTCCCGAGCGTGTGCCAGTAGCGCAGGAACTGATGTTTAACCTGCTAGCAGGTGAGTTTGCAGGGGTAAGAGGGCATCTCGAAGAGGCGATGAGCTATTATGGCCGGGCCGCTGCTATTAGTGATGATCCGCAAATTATTAACCGTGCGGCTTATATTTCACTCTACTCAGGTAATGATCAGCAGTCAGTAGAACTGTGTGAGCGTTGGCAGGACCTGAATTACGGGCAAAGCCATTCTATGGATCGCATTTGCCTGATGGCCTATCTTCATTTGCGCAGGCTTGAGCCGGTGATCGCTAAGGTTGAAGAACTACTTATGCTGGACGGCAAGGTGAATGAGTCTGCTGTGTCATCCTTAACCCATATCCTGGGCAAGGAAACCACCCCTGCATTTGCACTTGATATTGCCCGTACACTTAATGACAAATACCCCGATGCACCGTTCCTGATGTTATTGCAGGCCCGGTTTCAGGCTAGCCAGAAACTTTATGAAGAATCACTGGTGAGCGTTAATCACCTGATCAGGCTGGAGCCTGATATTGTTGATGCCTATCTGGTGAAGGCGCAGGCGCTGGCAGGCCTGGGGCGTCAGCAGGAGTCGATAGAATCCGTTGCCATGGTGGTAAAGAAGCGCCCCCATGATAATCGCCTGAGATTACAGTATGCGCGCATGCTGGTGCAGTTTAAGGCGTTTGACGAAGCCATCGAACAGTTTCTGGTGCTGAAAAAAAGCATGTCGAATGACGAAAATGTATTACTCAGTCTGGGTTTGTTATCAATAGAAATTGGCCAGCATAATGATGCCAAACATTACCTGCAAACCCTGCTAGATGAGGGGCATCATAATCAGCAGGCTCACTATTATCTTGGCCGGATACAACAGAGTCAGGGTGAGGATATGCCTGCTATTGCCAATTATGAGCGCGTACTCAGTGGTGAATACCGGCTTGATGCAAGAATTCGTGCTTCAAGCCTGATGGCACGTTCGGGACAATATGAAAAAGCCTTGTCACGGCTCGAGTCACTCGCCGCAGAGCAGCTCCAGAATGAGTCAGACAGAGTTAAAGTGTACCTTGCAAAAGGCGAAGTGCTGCGTGCGGCAAGCCGGGATAAGGAGGCATTTACACTTTACAATGATGCGCTTAACCAGTCTCCAGAGAATACAGACTTACTTTATGCGCGTGCACTCACGGCCGAAAAGCTGAACCTGCTGGATGTGGCCGAGTCCGATCTCAAAATGGTGTTGATGCATGAGCCGGAAAATGCCAGTGCATTGAATGCGCTTGGTTATACACTGGCGGATAGAACCCAGCGCTATACAGAAGCAAGGGACTATATCCTTAAAGCCGCCCAGTTGCTGCCGGATGATCCGGCAATTCTTGATAGCCTGGGCTGGGTATATTATCGACTGGGCCAGCTGGAGGATGCGATCAAGTGGTTGAGTCGCGCATTCGAAGCCTTACAGGATGCTGAAATAGCGGCCCACCTTGGTGAGGTGCTCTGGGTGAGTGGTCAAACCGAAAAAGCCAAATCTATCTGGCAAAAGGGCAAAACACTGGATGGTAATCAGGCGGTACTCAGGGATACAATTCAGCGCTTTAAATAATCAGGCACACTAAAAAATCATGAAAATATTACTTACCTGTCTTGGGCTGGCCGGACTGCTTTTGCTTGGTGCCTGTAGTACTCCCCCAGCTAAGCCCGGGGATGCAATGAGTGTCAGCTGGGGAAAGCAACAAAGTCTGTTAGAGCAGATACAGCAGTGGGATATTAGCGGCAGAATTGCAGTGCAGACCAGTGATACCGGTGGGCAGGCAGATTTTAGCTGGCAGCAGAGCACCAGTGAATATCGTATTCGCCTCCAGGCACCACTGGGTGCAGGCACGACCTGGATCGAGGGGGATGTTCATGGAGTTGTTGTCCGCACATCCAGTGGTGAAAGCCTTGCAGACAGTGATGTCGACAGCTTGCTTTACCAGATTAATGGCTGGCCGTTGCCGGTGAGTGGCCTGTATTACTGGGTGAGGGGAATCCCGTCACCGGCATCCAGCCACAGGGTAACTCTATGGCATGACAATGCCATGCCGGAAGTGATTGAACAGGATGGCTGGCGTATCGAGTTTAGATCTCATAACCGGGTAAATGGCATGATGTTGCCGAGAAAGCTGTTTATCAGTCGCTTAAATGAAGAGGACGGGCAGCAGGTGGATGTGCGCCTGATTATTCGACAGTGGGAAATGAAAGATGTCTAGCCCTTACATTTTCTGGCCAGCGCCGGCCAAACTTAATCTGTTTTTGCAGATAACCGGCCGTCGTGATGATGGTTATCATAACCTTCAAACCGTATTCCAGTTTCTTGATGTTGCGGACCGCCTGCGTTTTGTAGTTAGAGAGGATGGCAAGATTCTACGTAAGACAGACAACGAAGGTGTTAAAGCAGAAGACGACCTGGTGGTGAAAGCCGCTAAAGCCTTGCAGCAGTCCACAGGAACACAGCTGGGCGCTGATATATACCTGCAGAAAATCCTGCCCATGGGCGGTGGCGTGGGTGGTGGTAGTTCTGATGCTGCAACTACCCTGGTGGTACTGAATCATCTTTGGGAAACCGGTCTGGATAATACGGCGTTATCAGCAATTGGCCTTGAACTGGGTGCTGATGTGCCGGTTTTTATTCATGGTCATGCAGCCTTTGCACAGGGTGTGGGTGAACAGCTGGAGTCGATTTCTCCGCAGGAGCCATGGTATCTGGTGGTAAAACCTGAAATTCACATCTCAACCGCAAAAATTTTTAGCGATCAGCAATTGACACGAGACTGTCCAGCCATCAGAATATGCGACCTTCAAATCGGCACTGCCACTGAAGCGCAAATGTTTGATGAGTTAGGGAATGTGTTCGAGCCTGTTGTTGCTCGCCAATACCCTGAAATAGCTGAAGTTATCCAGCAACTCAGAAAAACATCAAATGCCAGGCTAACCGGAACCGGCGCCTGTGTATTCGCTGCATTTAATACGCAGCAGGAAGCGCAGCAGGCCATGGCAAATTTACCCGACGACTGTTCGGCGTTTATTGCCAGAGGTTTGAACCAGTCACCATTGCAGGCAATGCTAGATACTGCAGATGAGTGATTGAAGAAAATGTTTTTTGCTATAAAATTCGCAATTAACGATACATAGAATTTTAAGGGGCGTCGTCAAGCGGTAAGGCAACGGCCCGAAAATAGAAAATCGATCCCGTCCACTTTTTTATGACGGGATTAAAACCCGCTGCCATCAAGCATGAGTTGGTAGTGAGGTAAACCGAGTAGTGTTGGGCCGTCGCCAAGCGGTAAGGCAACGGGTTTTGATCCCGTCATGCGGAGGTTCGAATCCTCCCGGCCCAGCCATATTTAAAACTGTAGAGAAAGTTCAGCGAGTAAAACTCAAACAACTAGCTTTACAGTCTCCTCCGGGAGGGTTCGAACCGAAAGAGGTTCGACAAATTCGCCAGGAGCGAATTTGAGCAGCGCGCTTTCTGCGCTGACCCCGAAGGGGCGAGGGCAGGGAAAGCCCGAGTAATCCACCCGTCGGTAGATGCAGTTAATTATCTGCAGCTCGACGAAGCAGTAAGCAATGTGCCGCAGGCGCATTGAAAACTGAAAGATTGCGTAGCTTTACAGTCTCCTCCGGGAGGGTTCGAACCGAAAGAGGTTCGACAAATTCGCCGGGAGTCAAAAGATCCTTCTGGATCTTTATTCAAAGTGACTTCGATATACATTCTCGAAATCACGCAGGTGACGGCATTGCCGCACTATTATTGTCCTGCCAGAAGCAGCGCAATAACACAGCAGAAAGCTTTTTTACGACAGCTTTCAGCAAGATAGATAAGGTTGCTAAGCAGATTTTGTCTATCTAATACAACCCGGATTTGTTAAAGTCTGACCCGTCAGACATTTTTTTGTTGCTAACCCTGTAGCGAAACCTATTGTGAACGAGCCCAACTCCGAGTTGATGATATTTTCGGGAAATGCGAACCCCGAACTAGCCCGCCGTATAGCATCACACCTCCATTTATCCCTGGGTAAATGCACCGTACAGACTTTCAGCGATGGTGAAATCAGCGTTGAAATCGAAGAAACAGTACGTGGTCGTGAAGTGTTTATTATTCAGCCCACCTGCAAGCCAACCAATGACCATATAATGGAACTGCTGGTTATGGTGGATGCCCTACGACGAGCTTCTGCCCAACGGGTGACCGTGGTTGTACCTTATTTCGGCTACTCCCGTCAGGATCGACGCCCACGCTCTGCGCGTGTGCCAATTACCGCTAAAGTCGTGGCTAATATGATAGAGAGTGTTGGCGCAGACCGTATTCTTACGGTTGATCTGCATGCCGACCAGATCCAGGGTTTCTTTAATATCCCGGTCGATAATGTCTATGCCTCGCCAATTCTGCTGGGTGATGTTTGGCGTCAGCGGCATCCTAACCTGCTAGTCGTTTCTCCAGATGTTGGTGGTGTGGTACGTGCTCGTGCACTGGCCAAGCGCCTTGGTGATGCTGACCTGGCGATTATCGATAAACGTCGTCCCAAGGCTAATGTTGCCAAGGTGATGAATATTATTGGTGATGTAGAGGGTAAGAATTGCGTGCTGGTAGATGACCTTGTCGATACAGCGGGTACGCTGTGTAATGCTGCAGCAGCACTTAAGGAACATGGCGCTGTCAGTGTCGCTGCCTACTGTACGCACCCGGTACTGTCTGGCCCTGCTATTAAGAATATTTCAGGTTCTCAGCTCGACGAGCTGGTGGTTACAGATACCATTCCGCTGAGTGAAGAAGCGCTGGCCTGCGATAAGATTCGCCAGCTTTCTATCGCGACCATGCTGGCGGAAACTATCCGCAGGATATATCACAACGAGTCTGTCAGCTCGATGTATATGGATTAATGAGTCTGTCGCTGTTGAGCGACGGACGTGCTAATCCCTGGTCGGAAGCACCAGAAAGACTAACTGTTATTCGACCTGGTACCTCCCCGCCGACAAAATCCCGCTGAATAAGCCATAAA
>JBFHVK010000043.1:0-13189 GCA_041589615.1 Gammaproteobacteria bacterium
CGCCACTCTGTATCAATATATACTCCATGAACCTGATACGGCCCCTTCCTCCAGGGCATGAGTTTTTTTAGCTGCTCTTCAAGCTGCTGTTTCTGCAGATCTGACAATGGAGCTGCTGGCTCAACGCTCACAACATCTCTTTCAAGATGCACAGCACTATTCTCTATTTCAGGTAATTGTTCCAGCACATGCTTCCATTCAGCCAGCTTAGCATTCGACTGAACACTAAGTGCCTGACTTACCTGCTGCTCGAGACATTCAAGCCAGGGCTCCAGCTCGGAGTCTCGCATCAACCGGGAAAGTCTTTCAAGATCTTTCATTTTACTGCCAGCAGTGAAACAAAATTAAAACACTGGAACCAGACGAAAACCCTTGAGAAACCCGCATCCAGCAAACGTTTTTTATGCTGATCAATAGTTTCAGGCACTAATACATTTTCGAGTGCTGATCTTTTCTGACTAATTTCCAGATCGCTGTAACCATTGACCTTTTTAAATGCGTGATGCAGCTCCATGAGTGCATCCTGCTCATCATCATTATCGAAACGAATTTTTTCTGAGAGCAAAAAGGCTCCGCCATCATTCAAACCCTGATAAATATTACGCACAAGACTACTGCGCATATTTTCCCCGATAAACTGCAAAGTGAAATTCATCACAACGAGTGAAGCATTTTGAATTTTTTCATCACAGACATCGCCTTCTAACACACTAACACTTGCCATACCTGGATGCTCTAAAACCAGTTGACTGCATTGTTCAATCATCGCAGGTGAATTATCAATCGCGATGATCTCAACACCACTCTGGGTTACCGACTGTTGTATAGCAAGAGTGGCCGCACCAAGCGAGCAGCCCAGATCATAACACCTTGTATCTGCACGGATATAGTATCGTGACAATACAGGCAGCATAGAAAGCAGAGTACTATAGCCGGGGACTGACCGACTAATCATATCCTCGAACACATTCACGACTGATTCATCGAATACAAAATCGGTAATTGCTTCTCTGCGTTGAGAATATATCTGATCTAGTGGCGATCGTTTATCACCACCATTTTTACTGGACTTTGCCATTAGTTAATCCATCTAACAAACTAAACGACATTTTACACGTATATTAGCCAACAAAAAACTGGTGACTACTCAGTACCTGACAAATAATGTAATGGCCAGTCATTTTCCTTCAGCCGACGAGTAATTTCATCAACAGGCATGGGTTTGCCAAGAATAAATCCCTGAATGTAATCACACTTTGCCCTCAACAGAAATTCAACCTGTTCTACAGTTTCCACGCCTTCCGCTACAACCTTAATTTTAAGCCGTTTAGCCATCGCAATAATTGCCTCTACTATTGCAGCATCATCTTCGTCTGCAGGTATATCCTTTACAAAAGCCCTGTCAATTTTCAACTTATCAATAGCGAATTGTTTGATATAACTAAATGAGGAATAACCTGTGCCAAAGTCATCTATAGATATACTTACCCCAATATCGGATAACTTCTGCATATTATCAATTGCTTTCTTAACATCATCCATAATACTGCTTTCTGTCAATTCCAGTTCGAGGCGATGTATATCCACACCAGTTTCTTCTACTATCTGCTGTATCATCAGCTCAAGTTTCTGCTCATTAAACTCCCGCGCGGAGCAATTAACGGCCACATTAAACCCATTCAGGCCAGCTTTATCCCATTGCACAATATGATTACTAACCTTTTCTAGAACTCGGCGAGTGATTGGCACAATTAAACCGGTTTCCTCTGCTATCGGTATAAATTCAACAGGAGAAATTACACCTTTATCAGGGTGATTCCACCTTAATAATGCCTCAAAACCTGAAATTCTCACCTCATCCACATTAGCTAATGGCTGATACAGAACCTCAAACTCATCTTCACCAATCGCCCGTCTGAGCTCATTACCAAGTTCGACACGCTTAACAATTTTCTCACGAACTGTATGATCAAAATATTCAAATCGATTTCTTCCGCTGGATTTTGCGTGGTACAGCGCTGCATCGGCATCCCTCATCAGGCTATTCACAGTATCATTATCGTCTTCTGCCAGGACGATACCAACACTTACAGAGGGATAAATATCGAATCCATCGATATTCATGGGCTGCTTCAGTTTATCACACAACTTTTCAGCGTAATCCTCAATCGCAGTACCATGCGACAGGCATTTTAATATCGCAAACTCGTCACCTCCAAGACGCGCCAGCATTTCACCCTCCTGGACCTCCTTATTGATCATTCTTGACATTTCAACAAGCAACTTATCGCCAAGCTCATGACCAAAACAATCATTAATCAAATTAAAATGATCAAGGTCAACAAACAATATCGCTAGTGACTCACCCGGTTTTTTATTTAACAGACACTGCTCTACTCTAGTTGTGAAATAGGCCCTGTTTGCCAGCCCCGTAAGTTCATCATGCCTTAGCTGCCAGTCAAGAGCTTTTCGCGCTGAAATATCACTTGCGACCAGGGTAGCAGCAACCACTTCATCATTCTTATAATAAGGCGAAATCCTGCCTTCTGACCATATTGTATTTTCATTCTCATCCACTGCCGCATACTCAACATTCTCCTGAGTACCCGTTTCTATAACTTTCTGAATTGATGCTTTCAGGCTATTTCTATATTCTTCCTTTATACCCGTGTAATAGTTGTTTCCCGCTGCCTGGCTAATCATATTCCATGGATTATGATTAACAAACATAATGTTCCCATCTTTATCCAGTGTCATAATAGTGTCATCAACACTATCTACAACTGTCCTGTACTGTTCTTCTGATTCCTGTATTTTTTTCAGCCGGGCAACACTTTCACAACTTAAATTCCATTTTGTCGTCAGCGCTGTTGCAATTTGCTGCACCTCGACCATATCAAATGGCTTTTTGAGAATAATCAGCCTATCTGATGCACCCAGATGATAAAGCACCTCACTCCATGAATAATCAGAATATGCTGTACATATAACCAGTTGTATATTCCGATCAACATTCCATATATGCTTAATAGTTTCCAGGCCATCCCATCCCGGTGGCATGCGCATATCTACAAATGCCATTGCAAATGGATTACCGTCTTTCATCGCCTGCTGTACTTTCTCAAACCCTTCCTTTCCCTGATATGCTGATTCGAGTTTATAGTTGACAGATGACGATGCAACTTGTTCGCCAGAAAACAGCTTCGACTCCATCTCATCATATTCTGACGTCTCACCCGTATCACCAAGAATTTTTCTAAAATCCTCATGTATCCTTGTGTCATCATCAATAATGAGTATTCTTCTGTTATTAAATTCTGTCATTATCTAGCTCGCATTTTTTCCATGCATATCCAATGGAATGATTAATTTAAAACTCGCACCTTTACCGAGCCCATCACTATGAGCAATAATTCGACCACCCAGCTCATTCGCTACAAGCGCGCTATGATGCAGCCCATAACCATGCCCACCACGCCTTTTCTTAAACCCATACTCGAATAAATGCGGAATATCTTCATCAGAAATCCCTACACCAGTATCCATAATTTCCAGCTCTATTTGCTCGCTTTCTTCTTTGATTGAAATATGTATATGCTTTACTTCATTCCCGCTATCGACAAGCGCATGCATTGCATTACTTATAAGGTTTATTATTACCTGGAGTATTTTATGCTTATCAATATATATCAATGGTGAGTCCGAATATTCCTTCACTATCTTAATACCACGCCTACGCATACCTTCCAGGTTTATCTTTAACGCATCCTCAATAAGATCAGCAATATTAACCTGCTCCCTGACCCCATAACTTCCAGCATATGACTGCTGCATACTTATTACGTTTTTTATGTGATCAATGCTATTTGATAAATCATCAAGTTCTTTAAATAATGTTTCTCTCTCTGATTTTAACTGATCAGCAAGCAACCCGAGGAAAGCTGGTATCTGCTTACCTTTCTCATCCTTTTCTATAAATTCGGCAATATTCTGACTATTTTCTTTAAGCATCCCTACTACACGAAACAAATTTTCAGCTTTAGTTTTTCTTATCTGCTCCCTTATCACAGATGCAGAAACATTCACGCTATTTAAAACATTTCCGACATTATGTAATACACCGCTAGCAACTTCCGCCATTCCTGCACTTCTTGATATTTCACCTATTTTCTCATTTATATCCTTCAATTCTACTGTTCTCTCTCGCACTTTTTCTTCCAGTGTTTCATTAAGCTCCTGCAATTCTTCTTCTATACGTACTCTTTCCCTGATTTCATTTTCAAGATCTGCGTTAATAATTTCAGTTTCCTTGGCATATCGTTTCGCAGACAATGCAGATTTTTCTGCTTTCTCCTTTTCTTCAATCAAGGCATAATCTCTCTGTTGAATCTGATCCAGCATGCTATTGAATGAATATACCAGGACTCCCACTTCGTCTTCTGATTTTTCAGTTGCCCTTAAACTGTAATCTTTGCTTGTAGTTACTTTTTTGGCGACATCTTTTAATTGCGTAATTGGGTCGGTGATGTGATTCGTAATCCTCACAACTATATAAATCGCTATAATTGTCAGAGAGAGAAATACAAATAATGATATCTGTATTGCGGTGACTATCTTTTCATTGAAATCATCAAGACTAGCCTTTATCTGCAAAGAACCAATTGGCTGCCCTTCAAGAACTATTGGTTTAAAACTATCTACATACTGCCCTGTAAACCTGTTCTCTGATGACTCATTGTAATCCTCACAACGAAATACCTGTTCAATATTTAAGCTGTACTCGGAAAACACCTGGTTTTCACTTGTCCTAATACAGGCATACACAACTGAAGCATGCGAGCCAAGTGTTCTCAAATTACTGTTAGCTGATTCCACATCAGAGAATGCCAGAGAGGCTGCACAACGATCAGCCATGATATTCCCCACGATATCAAGCACAGATATTATATTATTCTTAGAACTACTTACATTAAGCGTTATCATAACGATGAACGCACTCGCAAGAACCATCACTGTTACAGTAACAAACACAGCAACCAGTTTCGCCTTGATTCCTAATTTGCTCATATTTATCTCACAATTTCTGCAACTTCGAGCAATTGAGTTTTATACTTGATTCCATTATCCCTGCTTCTTGATATATTTATTTTAAATTTGATTTTTCCATCCACATTCATAAATTCGATTAAACCATCCGTTTCTATAAATCCAGGTACATCACTCACAGTTAACACCATTCTATTTTTCAACCTGGATTTCACAGTTTTATTCTCTTCCTCATTCATATTACTAAAGAACACCACATGACAATCTTCCAGCCCTTCTTCTGAATCAATAACCTTAACTGAAATTTTTTTATTCTGGATTGTCCGATTTGAAAGACTTTTAAGACTCTGCTCTTCAGGGCAGTTTTTATATAGACAGAGATTTATTACCTGCCCTGATTTTCTAAAGGCTTCTTCTGGCCAGTATACAAATCGGGCGAAATTAAGGATGTATGCAGCTTTTAATTTAGCATCTATAGTTCGATCGGCATAACAGCTCGCAGCTGACCAGAATTGCAACAGCATAAGCAACGCAACAAAGCGAAGACATGAACATGGATACATCAATTATTATTTTCGAATTTAATCGAACTCCCTGGAACGTTCCTGGACTGTTTACTCTTTCGTCTCAAACTGTTTTTTTAATTTAACAACATTTTCCCTGCAATCCTTAAGACTATCTTCAAGACTACTAATCTGTGCTTTCTGCTTCATGGACTTGCTTGCTCTTTGTGTCATGGCTAGCGCCATTTGTTGTGCCTCATCGGCATCAAATGGTTTTTTTAACACTAGCAAATGGTCAGAAGGACCAAGAATATCAATGATGTCGACCCATGAATAATCTGAATATGCTGTGCATATTACGATTTCCATCGATGGGTAGCGCTCCCATATTTTACCAATTGTCTTTATACCATCCAGTCCCGGGGGCATTCTTACATCCATAAAAACCAGTGAATAGCCGTCACCTTCAGATTCTGCTTTTTCTATCATTTTCAGGGCTTCTTCACCCTGAAAGGCAGAATCGAGCTGGTAGTTTAACTCCTTATAGACACTGTCCTGCTGGGATCCTCCAAAAAGGGTATCCGCCATTTCATCAAGGTCTTGCCCCATCGAACCCTGATTGGTCAGTATTTTACGAAAGTCATCATGTATTGAGGGGGTGTCATCAACGATTAAAATTCTATTCTTACTACTCATACTCTATTTCCTCCACCTATGTGGATGATTTTATTCATTATTTTATTTATACGGCGATCATTTATAAATATGACCTTTAACATTAGAATAGACATGTTTTTCACATATTTCAGTATTTTGCTTAACTCTATGACGAACGCGAATATTACTTTCCTGGGTGAACATCCCGAGCACATACAGGCACTTGCAAGCTGGCATCAACAGGAGTGGCATCATATCAGCCCCCATTTGACGACCGACAAGCGTGTTCAGCTTTATTCAGGCTATTCTTCAAGTAAAACTATCCCTTGCTGCCTGATAGCTACACAGGGTGACACACTCCTTGGTTCTGCCAGCCTGGTTCTTTCAGATATGGAAACTCGAACAGATCTGACACCCTGGCTTGCCAGTGTTTTTGTTCATCCCGATTATCGCCGACAGGGCATTGCATCCAGACTAATAAACCATTGTCTTGATATGGCCCGTAGCATTAGCATAAATAGACTCTATTTGTTTACTCCGGATCAGAAGGCCTTTTATGCACGCCGTGGCTGGCAGCTTCTTGAGTCCTGTGAGTTTAATGGTGAACAGGTTGATATTATGTTTTACGACCTCAACTAAGCAGTTATCACTATGACATCCCTGAATAAACACACTCTGCATACCATCCAGCTAGAAGATTTTGAAGTGTTAAACAGATCACTGGTAAATGGCCTCAACCAACATATAGATTCTGACAATACACGTAAGAGTCACCATTTTTATGGTCGTTATGAGAATATCTACATTGATAGCCAGCAGATAACGCAACTCAATGATGTACTGGATCTTGCAAGGGAGTATGCTTCACAGATCCTCGACAAACCTGTGGATAGTCTAAAAGCGGGATTATGGTTCAATGTGATGAATCCGGGTGATAGAACCACGCTCCATCAACACGATGATGATGATGAGCTTCTATCAGCGGTTTATTACGTAAGTGTCGCAAAGGACTCGGGGCAACTTCTCATTGGCAAGCCACCGATTATCAGTGAAGTCACCCCCGCAGAAGGTATGTTTGTATTTTTTCCACCCGATATACCTCACGAAGTTACTCAAAACAACAGCAACGAGTGTCGTATTTCACTGGGTATCAATATTGGCCCGGCCTGAAGCCTGCTTATAATTTAACTCCAGCCTGTCACTTCAGCAATTGCCTTACCCAGTTCTGCAGGCGATCGGGTAGTGCATATTCCAGCAGCGTCCATCGCTTTGAACTTTTCTTCCGCAGTGCCCTTACCTCCCGAAATAATAGCTCCTGCATGACCCATACGCTTACCTTTGGGTGCAGTACCTCCGGCAATAAAGCCGGCAACCGGTTTTGAAACACTGGTCTGAATATATTCGGCCGCTTCCTCTTCTGCTGTTCCACCGATTTCACCCACCATCAGAATCGCTTCTGTTTCAGGATCTTCCTCGAACAGTTTCAGGCAATCGATGAAATTCATCCCGGGTATCGGGTCACCACCAATACCGATACAGGTGGTCTGGCCAAATCCCATATCAGTGGTCTGCTTTACAGCTTCATATGTTAGTGTTCCTGAGCGGGATACAATACCAACCTTACCTGGAAGATGAATTTCACCCGGCATGATACCAATTTTACATTCACCTGGAGTGATAATGCCTGGACAGTTTGGACCTATAAGCCTTACTCCTGCTAGATCCGCTGCTATCTTAACTTCCAGCATATCCAGTGTTGGGATACCCTCAGTAATACACACAATCAATTCTATTCCAGCATCAACTGCTTCAAGTATGGAATCTTTACAGAACGGTGCTGGCACATATATAACAGATGCAGTGGCCGCCGTATGATTCACAGCATCTCTAACCGTATTAAACACGGGCAGATCGAGATGCGACTGACCACCCTTGCCGGGAGTCACGCCACCTACCATCTGTGTACCATAGGCAATTGCCTGCTCAGAATGAAAAGTACCCTGCTTTCCGGTAAAGCCCTGGCAAATAACCTTGGTTTCGCTATTAATCAGAACACTCATTATGCTGCCTCTTTTGCGGCCGCTACCGCTTTCTGTGCCGCCTCAGTCAGGCCTTTGGCTGCGATGATATTCAAACCGGACTGTTCGAGTAACCTGGCACCCTGTTCTGCACTATTACCTTCGAGTCTCACGACTATCGGCACCTTAACACCCACTTCCTCGATTGCGCCAATCACGCCCTCGGCAATCAGGTCACAGCGCACGATACCACCAAAAATATTTACCAGTACTGTTTTTACATTACTGTCCGATAAAATAATTTTGAATGCTTCTGCTACACGCTCGCGCGTTGCACCACCACCAACATCAAGGAAGTTTGCGGGATCACCACCATGCAGTTTGATCAGATCCATGGTAGCCATTGCCAGTCCGGCACCATTAACCATACAACCAATACTTCCATCCAGTGCGATATAATTCAGGTCCCATTCCTTGGCTCTGTTTTCGCGTTCATCTTCCTGTGTAGCATCACGCATTTCCATTAATTCTGGCTGACGATACAGTGCATTATCATCAACATTAATTTTTCCATCGAGGCATAACAGATTACCTTCACTCGTAACCACCAGTGGGTTTATTTCTACCAGCGCCAGATCTTTTTCAATAAACAGCTTAGCAAGGCCAGAGAGTAATTTTGTAAACTGCTTAACCTGAACGCCCTCTAAACCAAGTCCAAAAGCCAGCTTACGGCACTGGTATGGCATCAGTCCCAACATCGGATCCAGTGTAGTGCGGAGAATTTTCTCCGGTGATTCTTCTGCAACTTTTTCAATTTCAACACCGCCTTCAGTAGACGCCATAATCACAACCCTTCGTGTTGCTCGATCTACAACGGCACCGAGATAAAGTTCTCTATCGATATTACAGGTTTCTTCAATGAGTACATGATGAATTGGCTGGCCTTCGGCATCGGTCTGGTATGTCACCAGATTTGTCCCCAGCATTTCGCCAACAAAGTGTGACACTTCTTCTTTCCTGTCGCTCAGTTTTACGCCACCGGCCTTGCCCCGGCCGCCCGCATGCACCTGTGCTTTAACCACCCAGCGATCACCGCCTAGTGCATCCAGTGCTGCTGATACGTCACCAGGAGAACTGACGACTCGATGCTCTGGCACTGGCATGCCATAACTCGAAAAAAGATTTTTTGCCTGATATTCATGTAAGTTCATAATGACTCCGCCTGATGCGAGTTTTTATTTACGCTTTGGTGCGATGTGAATGGCGCGATTATCTACTGCAAGTGCTGCTTCATGCAATGCTTCTGATAGCGAGGGATGTGCAAAAACAGTCAGTGCAAGATCTTCCGAACTGGACCCCAGTTGCATTGCAATAACCGCCTGGGCAATTAGTTCAGACGCATGGGCACCCATAATATGCACACCAAGCACCCGGTCTGTTTCTGCATGAGCGAGAATTTTAACCATGCCCGTTGTATCTCCCTGAGCTTTTGCACGACCACTCGCTACAAAAGGAAAACTACCGACAGAATAGTTTTCACCTGATGCTTTAAGCTGCTGTTCAGTTTTGCCGACCCATGCAATTTCGGGATGTGTGTATATAACCGACGGCACCAGATCATAATTCATCTCTGCCTGCTGACCTGCAATTCTCTCAGCGACCATCATACCTTCTTCAGAACCCTTATGCGCAAGCATAGGACCACGAACCACATCGCCAATAGCATAAACGCCGGGCTGAGAGGTTTCACAATATTCATCTACATGTATAAAACAGCGCTCATCAAGCAACAGGTCCACCTCTTCATCAAATACATGATCGCTATTGGGTTTACGTCCAACAGCCACAATGAGCTTATCAAAGGTTTCGTGATGATCTCCTTTTTCATCCTGGTAAGTCACACGCACCTGTTTACCATCAATTATTTCACTATCCAGCAATCGCGCATTAAGGCGAATATCCAGCCCCTGCTTTTTAAAGGTTCGCTTCGCTTCCATGGCAAGCTGCTGGTCAGCAAGCGCCAGGAACTCATCCTGCGCTTCCAGTATAACCACCTCGGAACCCAGCCTGCGCCAGACACTTCCAAGCTCCAGTCCAATCACTCCACCCCCAATCACACCCAGTCTTTCTGGAACCTCTTCAAAAGCCAGTGCGCCACTTGAGTCCACAATCAGGTTATCTGTTAAGGGTGCTGCTGCCAGTTCTACCGAGCTGGAGCCGCTGGCAATAATGACATTACTTGCTGCATATTTCTGCTTCTCACCATCAGCACCTGTCACTTCTACAACCCTGTCAGCAAGCAATCGAGCTGTGCCGGAAATAGCCTGCACCCTGTTCATCTTAAGTAGTGCAGCTATTCCCTGAGTTAACTCTGAAACTACCCTGTTTTTCCTGGCCATCATCTGTGCCAGATCCAGCTCTACGGAAGACAGCTTTATTCCATGCTCAGAAAACTGTTTATTCGCCTGTTCAAACATTTCAGATGACTGCAATAATGCCTTGGATGGAATACAGCCTACATTCAGGCATGTTCCACCCAGTGATGGCTTTCCCTGCTGGTTTAACCAGTTATCAACACAGAGTGTTTTCAAACCAAGTTGTGCACAACGAATAGCAGCAACATATCCGGCAGGGCCTGCACCAATGACGATAACATCGCTTTTATCTGACATCCTATACTCCTACCAGTATACGGGCCGGATCTTCCAGCACATCTTTGATGGTTACCAGAAACTGCACAGCTTCTGCC
This sequence comes from Gammaproteobacteria bacterium, assembly GCA_041589615.1. Lineage (GTDB taxonomy): Bacteria > Pseudomonadota > Gammaproteobacteria > SZUA-229 > SZUA-229 > SZUA-229. The sequence goes on from JBFHVK010000043.1 coordinate 10,974, forward strand.
CCATCAATAATCCTGTGATCATAAGACAGCGCCAGGTACATCATAGGGCGAGCGACAATTTCTCCATTTTCAACGACTGGACGCTGCTGTATTTTATGCATACCCAGAATACCGCTCTGTGGTGGATTTATAATAGGTGTAGACAGCATAGAACCAAACACACCACCATTGGTTAAGGAAAAAGTCCCACCTGTCATATCTTCTATTGCCAGCTGATTATTCTTTGCACGGTTTGAAAATTCGACAATCCCTTTTTCAATTTCTGCAAGATTCATCTGGTCTGCATTTCGTAGCACGGGCACAACAAGTCCGCGGGGTGATGCTATTGCCACGCCAATATCAAAAAAACCATGGTAGACGATATCGTTACCATCAATGGATGCATTGACCGCAGGAAATCTTTTGAGGGCTTCTATACTGGCCTTAACAAAAAATGACATGAAGCCCAGTTTGACATCATATTTCTTTACAAACTGATCCTGATAACGACTTCGTAAATCCATGACTGGTTGCATATTAACTTCATTAAACGTAGTGAGAATTGCTGCATTATGCTGCGCATCCAGCAAACGCTCAGCAATACGTGCTCTCAGTCGCGTCATTGGCACACGTTTCTCAATTCGTTCACCCAGTTCAGGTATAACTGACTCGTCTGCTCGGGTTGTCTGGGACACAGCAGCTTCTTTGGCTGGCGCTATGCCCTGATGCTGTACTTCAGATGATTTATTTTCCATATAGGCAATAACATCTTCCTTCAATACACGTCCGTCTTTACCACTACCCGCGATCTCGTTTTGATTGAGCTGATTTTCAATGATCATTTTCTTTGCCGAGGGTGTAATAATTATCTCGTTATCACTTTCGACCGTTTTTGCTGCAGACTGATTCGCCGCTGACTTCCCTGTAGTAGCTTCAGCACTGACTGCTTCAATACTCGCCAGTAACTGATCAGCACTGACAACTGCGCCTTCCTCCTGATGAATAGCCTGCACAATGCCATCCGTCGGCGATGGCACTTCTAACACAACTTTATCCGTCTCGAGGTCAACCAGGGATTCATCTCTCTTAACACTATCACCCACTTTTTTTCGCCACGCCACGACGGTCGCATCGGCAACCGATTCAGGTAAAGCAGGCACTTTCACTTCTATCGACATGGTATCTTCCTATTTTTTTTCTTTGTTTGAAGCGAAACCAAACAGGGCTTCTTTGACTAGTTTTTTCTGCTGCTGCGCATGCACCTTGGCTGAGCCAACCGCAGGAGCTGCTGAGGGCTCTCTACCTACATACTCAACCATACAGTGATGATCAAGCTTGGCTGCAAACCGTGGTTCAAAATAATCCCATGCTCCCTGATTTTTTGGCTCTTCCTGACACCATACTAGCTCATCTGCATTTTCATACTTCTGCAATACGATATTGAGCTCTTCTGCAGGAAACGGGTACAGCTCTTCTATACGAATGATGGCAACATGCCTGAGTTTTTCTTCACGTCGATGCAGCAGCAAATCATAATAAACCTTTCCACTACACATAATAACGCGACTGACTTTCTCTGCTTTTATGCTGTCAATCTCATCGATAACACGCTGGAACCCACCTTCACAGATATCATCAAGACAGTTCACAGCAAGTTTGTGTCGCAACAAACTTTTTGGCGTCATAACCACCAGTGGCTTGCGATACTTTCTCAACATCTGTCTACGTAACATGTGGAACATCTGAGCTGGAGTACTAGGCACACACACCTGTATATTATTTTGTGCACAAAGCTGTAAATAACGTTCAAGCCTTGCGGAGGAATGCTCTGCACCCTGGCCCTCAAAACCATGAGGCAATAACATTACCAGTCCACACAGGCGCCCCCATTTCTGCTCACCGGCAACAATAAACTGGTCGATTACAACCTGTGCATTATTAGCAAAGTCACCAAACTGTGCTTCCCATAAAACCAGTGACTCCGGTTCTGCCGTCGCATATCCATACTCAAAGGCTAGCACGGCCGCCTCAGATAAAAGGGAATCTATAACAAGAAAATTTGCCTGCTCTTCTGACATATTTCGTAATGGCACATATGAACTACCATCAATCTGGTTATGCAGTACAGCATGACGATGAAAAAAAGTGCCACGTCCGGAATCCTGACCTGACAGACGCACGGCATAACCCTCGGTAACCAGGCTTGCATAAGCAAGTATTTCCGCAAAGCCCCAGTC
>JBFHVK010000044.1:0-13093 GCA_041589615.1 Gammaproteobacteria bacterium
CTCGGGCTGCCGCTTGCCGGGGTTTCGTTTCCAGGGCACTTCCTGGTTAAACTCGAAATAAGTGATGGCGCCATCGTACTGGACCCCTATTTTGGCGGCATTTCACTCAACGAAGAAGACATCGAAGAGCGCCTACAGGAATACTACGGCCCAAGACTGGATAAATCACGCCTGCACGGTGTGCTGGCCAGCTGCAGCAACAAGGAAATCATCCTGCGTGTGATGCGCAATCTGAGAAACCTCTATATGCAGGAAGAAAACTGGAGTAAGGCGCTACCCATTGCCGATATTATGGTTAACCTGGAAACTGACCAGGCCGATGCACTAAAGGCCAGAGCAGCCATCTATGACCAGCTGGAGTGCCATACACCGGCGCTTGCCGATTATAGTGCCTACCTCAGGCTGTCTCCCGACTCCAAGGGCAACAACTTTATTCGTGCCCGGGTTATGGACCTTGCAAACTCCGTACGACAGGTATGCTAACAGGCATTCTTTGACAGCCTGATGCTATAAAACCTAGAATAAGTACACTCGAAACATCCCGTGATCACATCTGTCACCCTGTATCTCTCTGACCTCACACCGCAATGACACATAATCGTATTCCCACCATCCTCTGCTTTTCCGGACTGGACCCAACTGGCGGTGCCGGCATACAGGCAGATATCGAAGCCATAGCAGCCTGTGGAGCACACGCGGCCCCGATCATTACGGCGAATACCGTGCAGGACACTCACAGCGCGCACGACTTCCAGCCGGTTGACAGCGCATTGATCCAGCGACAGTTCGAGGCTGTTTTTAACGACATACAGATAGATGCCATCAAGATCGGCATGCTGGGTACTGCGCAGACGGCTCAAACTGTTTCCGATATTCTTCAACAGCATCCTGACATACCTGTGATCTTCGATCCTGTGCTCGCCTCGGGTAATGGCGCAAGTCTTTCTCAAAGCCAGCTTGTAGACGTAATATGCACGTCGATACTACCTCGCACCCATATACTCACACCCAATACCCTTGAGGCTATCAGGCTAGGCCAGGGCGATCTCACTGCAGAAGAAGCCGCTCAAGAACTGAATGCCCTGGGCGCGGAATACGTTCTCCTCACAGGCAGTCATGCACAAAGCCACGATATAGTACACCGGCTTTACAGGCAGCAATCCTGCATTGCGACCTACCAGAACGAACGACTCAGCGGAGAATTTCATGGTTCAGGCTGCACCCTGAGTGCCAGCCTGGCTGCTTACATAGCCGCAGGCAATACGCCCGAGGAAGCCACAGGCAAAGCCCTTGATTACACATTGAAAACACTACGAATGGCTACATCACCCGGTCATGGCCAGTTTATTCCGAGACGAATTATATGAAACAGTTGAGTGGCCTGTACGCCATTACCAATGAAAACCTGATGCCGGCCGAATCATTCGAGCAACGAGCAGAGGCCGCACTCAATGCAGGCGCTCGTATCATCCAGTATCGTGACAAGAGCAGTGACAGGGGAAAAAAAGCCTGCCAGGCTGAAATACTTAAACTGCTCTGTAGAAAATATGATGCGTTACTGATAATTAATGACGACCTTGCGCTGGCTCAGCAGGTTGATGCCGATGGTGTACATATAGGCAGGGAAGATGGCTCACTACAACAGGCTCGAGAACAACTGGGACAGCAAAAGATAATTGGTGTGAGCTGCTATAACCAGCTTTCACTTGCACAGACTGCAATTGAAGAGGGTGCCAACTATATCGCCTTTGGCAGCTTCTTCGCCTCGACAATCAAGCCAGACGCACCAGTAGCAACACCCGACCTGATCAGGCAGATTAAACAGCTGTCTAACGTACCTGTATGCTGCATTGGTGGTATTAGCACTGACAATTGCCAGCCACTACTCGACGCGGGTGCCGATATGCTGGCAGTGATCAGTGAGGTATTTGCACACCCATCTACCGAAGACATCTACACGGCGACTGCCAAATTCAGGCCTTTTTTCCCTGCTTAACCTTACCCAGGCTGGCACAGTGCCTGTAACGACAGCAATCGACAGTATGGTCATTCACCATTCCAACTGATTGCATATAGGCATAACAGATCGTTGAACCCACGAACTTGAAGCCGCGCTTTTTTAAATCCTTGCTCATTTTATCGGATACAGGAGTAGTTGCTGGTACCTGCTTGAGTGTTTTCCAGTGATTCTGTAGCGGCCTGCCATCCACAAACTGCCATATATAATTTGCAAAACTACCAAACTCTTTCTGCACCTGCAGAAATGCACGGGCATTGGTCACAGCAGCATTCACCTTCAGACGATTCCGGACAATACCGGCATTCTGTAGCAGACGTTCAATTTTTTTCTCACTATAGCGTGCGATTTTCTGCACATCGAAATCATCAAATGCCTGCCTGTATGCTTCGCGTTTTTTCAGGATGGTAATCCAGCTAAGTCCTGCCTGAGCTCCCTCCAGGATAAGCATTTCAAACAGGTGCTTTTCATCAAAACTGGGAACCCCCCACTCCTTGTCATGATATGCCTGATACAGCTCCGAACCATCTACCCACGCACACCGTTTCACCTGTTTTGCCATCGCCCGACCTTTAGCTGTTTTCCCTCTGTACAGCCGAAGTTTTGCTGTTTCTGGCCAATTTTGTCAAGCCTTCAGAGACAGCCATATTCAGGCTCCTGAAAGGTTCTATGAGAATCCTGAAGCATTCTCGTTTTTGATGTAAAATACCCGACCTTTTTATTAACCCGCGTTTTTCAGGAACCCAACATGTCCCACACAGCCCAATCAGATCTATTCAACCAGGCCCAGTCGGTAATTCCCGGCGGTGTAAACTCCCCCGTACGTGCATTCAAGGGCGTTGGTGGAGACCCGGTGTTTATCGATCATGCCAAGGGCGCCTATATCTGGGACACGGACAACAAGCGCTATATTGACTATGTAGGTTCATGGGGACCAATGATTCTTGGTCACACTCACCCTGATGTTATACAGGCAGTTAAAGACAGCGCCGAGAAGGGCCTGAGTTTTGGCGCACCTACCGCAATAGAAACCGTTATGGCAGAGCGCATCTGCGAACTCGTACCCTCTATCGAGTCAGTACGCATGGTGAGCTCAGGCACAGAGGCGACGATGAGCGCCATCCGCCTGGCACGTGGTTTTACCGGCCGTGATGCGATTGTAAAGTTCGAAGGCTGTTACCACGGCCATTCAGATTCACTGCTGGTTAAAGCAGGCTCGGGCGCACTCACCCTGGGCGTACCCAGCTCCCCCGGCGTACCCGCCAGCCTGGCAGAACATACTATCACCCTGGCTTACAACGATATCGACCAGGTACGCGAAACATTTAAATCCTCAGGAGACAAAATCGCCTGCATAATTGTTGAACCTGTTGCGGGTAACATGAACTGCATTCCGCCCGTGGCAGGCTTCCTCGAGGGACTACGCGAAATCTGTGATGAATATGGGACGGTACTTATTTTCGACGAAGTGATGACAGGCTTCAGAACTGCACTTGGTGGCGCTCAGTCGGTATACAAAATTAAACCGGACCTGACGACACTGGGCAAGGTTATTGGCGGCGGCATGCCGGTAGGTGCCTTTGGTGGACGTCGTGACATTATGCAATTTATTGCGCCTACGGGTCCTGTTTACCAGGCCGGTACTCTCTCAGGTAATCCAGTTGCCATGGCTGCCGGTCTGAAAACACTGGAGCTGATTTCTGCAGATAATTTTTTCACCGATCTAAACCAGAAAGTTAATACACTGGTAGATGGCATCATGCAAAAGGCAGCTGCACATAATATTCCGATGACTCAAAATATTGTTGGCGGTATGTTCGGCCTGTTCTTTACGGACGCCGAAAAAGTCACTAATTTCGAACAGGCAACTCAGTGCAACGTTGAACGTTTCCAGAAGTTTTTCCATGGCATGCTTGAGCACGGTATCTATATGGCACCGTCTGCTTATGAAGCCGGTTTTGTCAGCTCTGCACACAGTGATGAAGATATTCAGGCAACTATTGATGCCGCTGATAAAGTACTGGGAACCCTGTAATGAAAACTACCTGTTATATTTATCGCTGCTCGGCCAAACAGGACATGTATATTTATCTTGCCGAAGAAAATGCTTTTGACTCGATAGATAAAGCACTCTTTAACAAGTTAGGACAACTCACCTTTGCAATGCAGCTTGAACTTGACGAGGACAGCAAACTGGCAAAAGAAGATCCTAAAAAAATCATTGAAAATCTGTCATCACAGGGCTTTCATTTACAGTTACCTTCTGAAACCCCCATAGAAGAGTTACTGAAAAAGATCGCAGACAGGCCGGACACATAAAAACAGGAAAAAACCTGTTACAACGAGTGGTAGATATGAGTTAAAAAAATATTATAATGATGCCGGCTTTTGCCTTGCAATATCATTAAAAACTAAATAGCTAATAAAGCTATCATCTGATTTTATATTTATTTTTCATTTTTTAAGCTTTAGGAATTTTTTTATGAACACTGCTGTTATTCGAGTTATTACTATCAGCTTATTAACTTCTGCAATTGCTACTGGCCTTGCAACACAACTTCTAAACAGGGAAAACTTCCTGTCGACACAAAACTTATTTACACTTTTAGCACTTATTTTTGCATCATCATTGATAACTGCATTAGCAGGCTCTAATGCAGCTGTAAAAAAATCTGAAAATAATGTGCAAAATGCCGCAAATTCAGATAAATCGCGTGAATCAGGTACTGTAAAGTGGTTTAATACGAGCAAGGGCTTTGGCTTCATTACCCGCGACACCGGCGATGATGTCTTTGTCCACTTTCGTTCAATCCGTGGCCAGGGTCATCGAACTCTGTTTGAAGGGCAGCGAGTTGAATTTAATATCACCGAAGGTGAGAAGGGGCTACAGGCAGAGGATGTTGCCATCGCCTCGTGACGTTATGTCTTTGGTATGCTTAAGGATGGCGTATCAAAAAATGATAACTCAAGGGTAAAGTAAATGTCTGATCGTGTAACAGGAACCGTTAAATGGTTTAACAATTCTAAAGGATACGGCTTCATTGAGCGTGACACAGGTGATGATGTATTCGTCCATTTCAGAGCAATTCGTGGGGATGGATTTAGAACATTAAAGGATGGGCAAAAGGTTGAATTTAACCTGATTGATAGTCAAAAAGGCTTACAGGCTGAAGACGTTTGCAATCTGGATTCGTAAAATAAAAAGGCTGGTTATGATGACCAGCCTTTTTTTATTGCGATTAGAAAGCAAACCGAGTTTAGATCAAGCATCTTAATTCAGTTTTAGAAAGTCAGTAAAACTACTCTCCCCATCTGGGTTGAAGCGTCTGCTTTATTTCCAGGTGGTCAAGTATGCGTGCCACCATAAAATCCACAATGTCTTCCAGGGATTGTGGCTTGTTATAGAAGCCGGGGTTTGCGGCAAGAATCACTGCACTCATACGGGACAGTTTGAGCATGTTTTCCAGGTGTATATCCGAGAAAGGAGTTTCCCGTGGCACCAGGATTAGTTTTCTGCGTTCTTTCAAAATGACATCTGCTGCTCTTTCCAGCAGGTTTCCGCTTGCGCCTGTCGCAATCGATGACAGGGTACCCATGGAGCATGGACAAATCACCATGGCATCAACATCTGAAGAGCCACTCGCAATAGGTGAAGCCCACTCCGACTCACCACACACCTTCAACTGATCTTTGTCGACACCATAACGTAAACACAACTGTTTGCTTAATTCATGCGTACTGGCTGGCCAGGAGAGCTCAGTTTCCATACTGATAACGACATGCGCTGCACGTGTTACCAGCAGGTAGACACTGTGACCGTGTGTCAGTAACTGCTCAAGCAGACGAATTCCATATTGCACACCTGACGCACCGGTAATGCCCAGTATGATCGTTTTACCTGCGGATTCAGAACTCATCGACTTTAACCTTTATGACTGTGTTTACTCGCTGGCATTAGAGCATTACAGCGCATCAATAATTTTATGATGTATACCCGCAAACGAACCATTACTCATGACAAGTATATGATCGCCGTTATCTGTTTCGCTGGCGAGTAGCTCCACAATAGCTTCGATAGATCGGCACAACACACCCCGATCACCAATTTCATCAACCACTGACTGCATATCCCAGTCTACATCTGCTGGCTGATACATAATCACTCTATCTGCAAGCTCCAGTGATGGGGCAAGCTGCGGCCTGTGCACCCCCATTCTCATGGTGTTTGATCGTGGTTCCAGCACAGCCCATATTCGACTATTGCCAACTGCATCCCTGAGACCTCTCAAGGTATCACGTATTGCCGTAGGATGATGCGCGAAGTCATCATAAACCGTCACCTGGTTTTTCTCACCCACCACTTCCATGCGACGTTTCACGCCTTTAAACTGCCTTAATGCCTCAGCTGACTGTTCTACTGGCACACCCACGTGTTGCGCCGCAATAATCGCCGCCAGGGCATTCATACGGTTATGCGGCCCCAGCAGATGACCATGCACTGTGACCGGTTTCTGCTGTCCGCAATGCACATCGAAACTACGCCCATCTGCTGATACATTATCAATTCGCCAGTGAGCATCTGCGTGACTGGCAAATGCCGCCCGTTCGCTCCAGCAGCCCTGCTCAAGCACGCTATCAATGTTCTGCTCATCCGCGTTATGCACAATTAGTCCTTCACCCGGCACGGTTCTCACCAGATGATGAAACTGTTTTTTTATCGCCTCGAGATCTTCAAAAATATCGGCATGGTCAAATTCAAGATTATTCAGGATGAGTGTGCGTGGATGGTAATGCACGAACTTGGAACGCTTATCAAAAAATGCAGTGTCATATTCATCGGCCTCTACAACAAAGAAGCTGCCCTCTCCAAGGCGTGCCGACACATCGAAATTCGCAGGCACTCCACCTATCAGGAAACCTGGCTGCAAACCTGCATACTCCAGTATCCAGGCAAGGATCGAGCTGGTAGTCGTCTTACCATGAGTTCCGGCAACAGCCAGCACCCATTTATCTTTCAATACATTCTCGGCCAGCCACTGTGGGCCAGAGATATAAGGCATATTCTTATTCAACACATGCTCTATTGCCTCATTTCCCCGAGACATCACATTGCCCACCACAACCTGGTCCTGACCACCCAGATGTGAAGCGTCATAACCCTGCATCAATTTAATGCCCTGCTGCTCAAGCTGTGTACTCATGGGTGGATAGACATTTGCATCGGAGCCCGTCACCTTGTGCCCTGCCTGCCTTGCAAGTACGGCAACCCCTCCCATAAAGGTTCCACAAATACCCAGAATATGAATATGCAAAATATCGCTCCGTTAAAAAAAATATTTCCCGGCTTAACCGAGATCAGGAAAAACCAGCTTGCGTGCGAGTACGGTAATTAATACATAGCAGATGGTGAGAACCACTGCGGCAGGCAATCGAATATTGAATGATTCACGAAATATATGTGCATACACCGCCAGATTCCAGCTGACAAACATCAACAATAGCAGAGACATACTCATCGCCCCCTGCACTGTTTCCCCATCAACCTGTAAATTATATAGCAGAGGCAAAACAGCCAACTGGAATACGGCACCAATACTGGCGAGAGAAGTCACCGTCTGTACAAAGCGGGAAGATTTTTTAAATCCCTGCAAACACAGGTAGACAAACAGCAGCAATACAAGCGTATCCAGTGCCATCGCCAGCGCAGACACTTCGAAGCTGGTGGTTGTCATTAAACTGGGAAAACCGGTAATAAAATAAGCCACTAATGCCAGGCGCATTAACATCAATGAAAATGGAAAATCCTGAGGCCCCTTGCTTAACACCAGGTTGCCGAGAAGTATTTTTAACAAAGAATTCATAAAATTTTAAGGCACTGCACTCTTACAGAAATTTATAATTAATATTATGTTTTGGCATTATCGCGCTGAATCTAGGATAATTATAACCCCAAGCCGCAACACTGTTCTGATAAATATGAAACTCACAATCACTCGCCCCGATGACTGGCACCTGCACGTCCGCGATGGTGACGCACTTGCTTACACCGTAGCTTTTAGTGCCCGCCAGTTTGCTCGCGCCATTATTATGCCCAACCTGACGCCACCTAACATCACCACTGCACAGGCACTGGCCTATCGTGATCGTATTCTTGCGGCCACCCCGAAAGATTGTGACTTCACGCCACTTATGACACTGTACCTCACCGACAACACGCCTGCAGAAGAAATTAAACTCGCTAAACAAAGCGGGCATATTTACGCTGTCAAACTCTACCCTGCTGGCGCCACCACCAATTCAGACGCCGGTGTAACGGATATTCGCAAGTGCTATAACACCCTGGCAGCTATGCAGGAGCAGGGCATTCCCCTACTGGTGCATGGCGAGGTTACTGACCCGGATATAGATGTATTCGATCGTGAAAGAGTATTTATCGACCGGGTTCTTATTCCAACTCGTGAAGCCTTTCCGGAATTGAAAATTGTTTTCGAACACATCACTACCCGGCATGCCGCAGACTATGTACTCAGTGAAAATGACTATACAGCAGCAACAATAACCCCCCAGCATCTACTGTATAACCGCAATGCACTCTTCAAGGGAGGCATTCGCCCACACTATTACTGCCTGCCAGTACTTAAACGGGAAGAACACCGCCAGGCACTCGTTGCCGCTGCAACTTCCGGGAATCGCAAGTTCTTTCTCGGAACTGATAGTGCACCCCATGCGCAGAACAAAAAAGAAAATGCCTGCGGCTGTGCCGGTATATTTTCGGCACCTCTGGCGATTGAACTTTATACACGGGCCTTTGATGAAAACAACGCACTCGACAAGCTGGAGGGCTTTGCCAGCCATCATGGTGCAGATTTCTATGGTCTCCCAAGAAATAGTGAAACGATTACTCTGCAGAAAACACCCTGGACAGTCCCTGACAACTACCCCTACATAGATGGCAGCATAGTGCCATTACATGCAGGAGAAGAGGAATCCTGGTTACTGACATAATAAAGCTGGCCAACCAGAAGCCCGATTGCAGCAATTAATATCTGGATTAGCTTCTATTTAAGCCAGTGTTTTTTCAGTTGGGGAAGAATTTCCAGTCTGTTTAGCTCAACTTCGTGTCGCCTGCCTCACCGGCGACACACTATATCCGTGTTGTTCCAGCAGATGTAGCACACCGCCCTTACCGGGCAGATGTAATGCACCAATCGCCACAAATGCATTTCCCTGTTGCAACACCGACTGCAGCCTCTGTGCCATGCGCTGATTACGCACATCCAGCAGCTCATACATAAAGCGATCATCAATGCTCGAATCATCATACATAAATTGTTGCTGCAATTTCATCAACCCTGCCAGGTCTCCCTGCAGATACATGTCTAGCATGCCTGCCATCTGCGCATCCGTACGAGCAATTTCATCTATAGACCGGTTCAGCATCCACACCTGCTCCTCGGTGCTCAACGACTCGAACACCGCAACCTGTTCAGCCGCTGTCTCGAGTCCGGAAAGTTTTTTCTTCATGCGCGTTGCTCTTTTTAACAGCACCATATCGAGCGCAGCTGCTCCCTGCTGCTGTTGTTCGACGGGCATCATCAGCATAATCAGCACAGCCCAGGGCTTCATATGCCGAAGCATCTCCTCAGAAATCAGTAATCGGTGATTGATAAGATCTGTGAGTCGCTTATACTGCGCCTGACCCATAACCTGATTCAGTGTTCGTCCATCATTAAAAAAGCTGGCGCTGGTGACGTAACCCACAGCCTTGAAGTTCAATATCATTTCCATCACGAAATGATCTGCACCTTTAAAAGCCTGTTCTACTTCCTCGGCAAGAGCTGTCACCCTGGGGTCTGCAACATGCATGGTGCCAAACAGATAACTGCTACGGGTTCCTGGTTTTTCAATTTTCCATAATAGCCCTGTGGAGTGTAGAATGGTCGGTTCTGCCCGCTCACTGGCGATACAGTAGGATGAGATGCCAAATAGCAACAGAACCAGCAGAAGATACTTATTTATGTTTTTCATCACTTGTAAAACTCACCAACCAGCTAAAGAATCATCATTCGAATGACTACACTCACAGAAAAAACACCCCCCATGTCACGTCGTTTCAGAGGCTTTATGCCGGTCGTGGTAGACGTTGAGACCGGCGGCTTCGACGCCAGGAAAGACGCGCTACTGGAAGTTGCTGCAGCCACACTAAAAATGGATGACAACGGCTATATTGAAATCGACGAACAGATTTCGCGCCATATCATGCCCTTCGAAGGCGCAAATATGGACCCAAAATCAATGGAAATCAACGGCATCGACCCATATCACCCTTTTCGTATGGCAGTAGATGAGCACAAGGCGCTGTCTGAAATCTTCAAGTTCATCCGTGCCAGCCTGAAGAAGAACCAGTGCAAACGTGCCATTATGGTTGGCCACAACACCACCATGGACCTGAGTTTTGTAAATGCCGCGGCTGAACGCTGCAAGATCAACCGTAACCCGTTTCACCCCTTCAGTACCTTCGACACGGTCTCTTTCGCGGGCCTCGCCTATGGCCAGACCGTACTTTCCCGGGCGGTACAGGCCGCTGGCATAGAGTGGGACAGCTCACAGGCACATTCAGCCAGCTATGACACTCTCAAAACCGCCGAGTTGTTCTGCAATATCGTTAACCGCTGGCGCAAGTCAAACGGCATGATCTGGACCAGCGCTATCGACGGTGAATAAGTCCTTCCCTAAGGAACTAGCAGCTTCTACGGCTTAGTGTTAATATTAAAATATGTCACCCATTCGAAGCATTCGTTTATAGCAGGGTGATCATGTTCGCGAGGTGCGAGCAGCAGGGAACTGTTCAGGTCAGCCGGGATTTTATCAGGCACTGAATAACAGTTAATGATTTAACAGCTATAATTACTGAGAATCAAAATGGGAACAGCGTATGCGCGTTTAGCACATATTGAACGCTATAATAAAAACAGGGCTCGTATCAAATCGCAGATGTCGAATAAAAACGTATCTATCATCATCGTTGATGACATGCAATTCAGTCGAGTTGTTGTACAGGCGGCTCTAAAAAAAGCCGGCTTCAGCAATATCCGTGTCGCCTCCAGCGCAGAACTCGCTCTCAATATGATGAGCGAACAGCATGCAGACGTAGTACTTGCAGACTGGGTCATGCCAGAGATGGATGGACTTGAACTCACTGACATTATCCGCCAGAGAGACGAAGAACAGGGTACCTACACAGCCGTTATCCTGTTTACCGCACAGGAAGGCATTGAACCCCTGGTAGAAGCCTTCAATCGCGGCGTAGACGACTACATCAGTAAACCACCTAATCCACATGAACTTGCAGCAAGAGTGAATGCGGCAGCTCGCATTGCATCATTGCAGAATGACCTGCTGGAAACCTCTCACCAGCTCGAAGATACCGTTAAACACCTTGAAGAAATGGCGCTCACCGACCCCCTGACAGGAGTAGGTAATCGCCGTTTACTGTCACGCCAGCTTGAATACCACCTGCTCGATGCTTCAGCAAGACATGGCGGCGTCTGCTTTGTGATGCTGGATATAGACCATTTCAAGATAGTTAATGACACTCATGGACACGATGTGGGTGACGAAATTCTAGTTGGCTTCACCCGTCGAATTCGACGTACTGTACGCCCGACGGACCTGGTAGCACGCATGGGTGGTGAGGAATTTGGCATCATTATGCATTACACCCGCGCCGAAAACTTCCGCCACTCCACACTGGAACGCCTGCTAGCCAGCATAAACCAGCGCCCCTTCAAGACATCAGTGGGTGACCTCCATATCACTGCATCTATCGGTGTGTGTTTTTATCGAGGCGAAGGTGAACAGCCGTCAGTGCAGAACCTGATCAAGTGCGCAGATGAAAAGCTCTATGAAGCCAAGGCGAATGGTCGCAACCAGATAGTTTTCTAAAGCAGGCAACACTTCAGCTTTTCAATATGACAAAGTGGGCGGCCGAGCTGCTCTAGGCGTTTCTGTAAAAAGCAAAGACTTAACGCCAATGTACGCTACAAACCACAAATACACGCAAGTTTAGTAGTGTGGAGTCTGCCTTAACATTCGTCATTCCTATATACCTGTAACAGTCATCATCTTCCCATGCCTGAAACAATCATCATTCCCGCATGCTTTTAGCGGGAATCTAGCGACATAAAAGCATGACAAACATGTAGAAGTAACGCCTGATTAGCACTGTCGGCTGGCAAACCAGATCACCGGCCTTCCATCGAGATATTTCTGAAGCAAAAAAAAGCCCCAGTCTACTTGGGACTGGGGCTTTTACCTTAATTTCAAAGCATTAGCAGATTAAGTTAAGGCCTTGCCATTAAAGCTGTTTTATATTCAACTGTGTAGGACAGATCAAGCACCTACAGCTTCATCAATCATCTTCTTCAGCTCACCTTTCTCAAACATTTCAAGGGTAATATCACAGCCACCAATCAGTTCGCCGTTAATGTACACCTGTGGAAAGGTTGGCCAGTCCGCGTAACGCGGCAGGTTCTGGAAAATTTCCTGATCTGCCAGCACATTGCAGTAACCAAATTCCTTACCACACTGCTTAAGGGCTTCAGCCGTACGACTGGAGAAACCACATGATGGAAACTGCGGTGTACCCTTCATAAAAATAAACACGGGATGCTTCTTAACCGCTTCGTCAATGCGCTCCATTACGTCCATAAATCACCTCAAGTTAAAAATTCTGGAATGCTGTATATGGGGGCATATTCTAGTGCTTTCAAGCGGCAGATAACACCCTGCTATATCAGGGAATTACTGACTATTGTCGACATTCCGCTGTAGCCACATCTCAAGTAATGCCAGATGCCATAATTTACTGCCCTGAAGTCGAGTATGGTATTCCTCAGGTTTAGCCAGTAATTTCTCAACATAAGCTGGCTGGAACAGGCCTCGCTGCCTCGCTGCATCACTGTGTAGAATTTCACGCATAAAATCCAGAAACTCGCCACGTACATATTTCAGCGCCGGCACCGGGAAATACGCCTTGGGTCGGTCAATCACAGGATCTGGAATGAGACCCCGGGC
>JBFHVK010000045.1:0-13034 GCA_041589615.1 Gammaproteobacteria bacterium
AACAAAGATTAGGATTAATAATGAATAAATCAGAACTGATTGACGCCATCGCTGAAAACTCAGGATTATCGAAAGCTGATTCAAGCCGTGCATTAGATGCAATGATTTCATCTGTATCAGGCGCACTGAAAGACAATGATCAGGTGACTATCGTAGGTTTCGGTACTTTCCTGGTACGTCAACGTTCAGCACGTACAGGTCGTAACCCACAGACAGGTGCAGAAATCCAGATTGCAGCGGCTAATGTTCCAGCATTTAAGCCTGGCAAAGCTTTAAAAGATGCAGTAAACTAGCGCCCCTTCAAAGGCGGGTGGTTAGCTCAGCTGGTAGAGCGTCGCCCTTACAAGGCGAATGTCGGGGGTTCGACTCCCTCACCACCCACCACCTGGACCGGTAGTTCAGCTGGTTAGAATGCCGGCCTGTCACGCCGGAGGTCGCGGGTTCGAGTCCCGTCCGGTCCGCCATATCCAATAAAAAGGCCCCCCCGCGAAAGCGGGGGGGCCTTTTTATTGGATATGTTGGCCCGGAAGCCCACAACGAGAACCCGTTTAGAAAAAAACGCCGGGAGCGTTTTTTAACATGGTGATGCTCTTTTATCACCATGGCCCCGCAGGGGTGAGGGCAGGATAGCCCGAATAAAAAGAGTCGGGAGCGTTTTTTAACATGGTGATGCTTTTTTATCACCATGGCCCCGCAGGGGTGAGGGCAGGACAGCCCGAATAAAAAGAGCCGGGAGCGTTTTTAACATGGTGGCGTTTTTTATCACCACGGCCCCGCAGGGAGTAGTGAATCATTCAGATAATAGGCCTACACGCAGGTCATTGGGCAGGAAAAGCCCGAATTGTCCCACTTTCAGATTCCCATAAAATAAAAAGGCCACTTCAGCAGCGAAAGCGGGCCGGATACCCTGCTCCATGGATGGGTGCCTGATATAAAAACCAGCCGTAGTGAAATTACCCAAATCCAGCAAAGAATAGCGATGAAACACGGTGAGCGCTGCGCAGGTGGGGTGGGGCCGGAAACCCTGTCCCAAAGATAGATGCTCGAGGTAAAAACAACTGCTAACAAGGTAATGAGAATAATGCAATATGAGTCGATTGCTGCAGCAAAGTATGGACGTGTTAAAATAATCCTCAAATGGCAAAGTAACCCAACTATCTTTAGAAAGGCATATGAAATCCCCGGTCGAAAAACTTCTGAAAAATCATGAAAAACTCGTGCATAGTGACATGATGAAAGTAGAGTCACATGTACAGCGAGAAACGGATGACTGGATTATCAATACCCTGATGATTGAAGGCTGTAGTGTTCCATTCAAGTACAAGCGCAGGAAGCTGTATAAAAATCTGAAAGGTCAGCGGGTTAATCTAACCTATTATGTCTCAAATGAATCAGTTGCGGGTATCGATATGGAAGTGATGAATGTGGTGCGGGTTAAAGTTTCCTGATTCGAATTCATGTTTTAGCCTGGAAACAGGTAAAAGCAGGATCAAGATTAAAAGAAAACGAGAATGGTAGCTTCTGCGCATCCATGCACGTCAATGCAAGTTTAAGCAAACTGGTGAATTAGAAATCATGCACTCCATGATGAGTACCGTCATGTAACGAATACTAAATCGGTAACGTCAGCTGTGAGATATTGGGTGATCTGGGTGGTTGTAGTCTGGTTAGGGTATGGTTTTTGTGTAAAAAACCGAGTATGTGAACGATCTACTGACTATGCTCCAGGCTCTTAATTTTTTCACTGACTTTTTCAGCTCGATTGATTAACTGTAGTAATTCGTCGTTGTCTGGGGAGAATTCTTCAGCCTGTTTCCAGATAATCAATGCCTCTTTGATCTTTTTCTTACTATACAGTTCTTTTCCCAGTTCAATTTTTTCAGTAACAAGATTGTTGATTTCCTGATCTAATGATTTCATGTATGCATTGGCCTGCTTGTGTTTTGGATTAATGGCAAGCAGGGTGTTGAGGTGCATTTTTGCCTTATTATACTGTCGATTGCTATAGGCTGATTTATAGGCAGACAATAATTCATTGTAGCGTTTGTAGTTGGTCTGGTTCTTGATTTGACGATCTATTTTTTCAACATAGAATTGCTTCTGTTCTGAAGCCTGTAATTGATTGGATAATGAATAGCAATCATAAGCGAGTTGTAATTCTGTTTCCAGACGCGCTTTCTCACCGCATCTTTCCAGGTGGGTGGCAATACGCCGCTTGTTGTTCTGGTGTTTTGCAATATCATTTCGCGCTGTTCTATCATCGGGTATAAGCTGTTGTAGTCGAAGATAAATTTCATCATAAGATAAAAGCGCGCCTGCATTCTTCAGCAGTAGTTCCTTGCGTAGTTGTTGCACTTCACCATCACGTTCCGTAATTAATTCTGAAAGTTCACGACTTAATCTGGGTTCTTTATCGATGTTGTTCAGACCTTCCAGATATGTATTAATGGCATCCTGCCATTTATGCTTCTTTTTAAGAGAGGTGGCAGTGCTTGAAATACTATTTATATAATTATTTTTGCTTTTTAGCAGAGAAGACTTACGTTTGAGAATGTTTTTGTAATCGGGATTAGAGTCGTCGAGATTTCGAAGTGCATTATCAATTCTGTCAAACTGGTTGTTTTCGAGCCAGTGATCAAGTTTACTGTTAAGTGTCGTCGGATCAGTTTTGAAATGGCTGCACGATACGAGCAGGAACAGGCTTAGTGATACTATAGAAATACGTAATAAAAACATAACTACAATTCTAAGGAGTGGTTTGAACAGGCTGTTTTAATATTGAATTAATCTGTTTTTTCATATCGTTCTGGTATTCTGCCTGTATATCGTCAATGATCCATGTGGACACGGCATCAGTCTTGCCACGTACTCGAATAATTTTATGCTTGTTTGCGATTACGCGTTGTTGTATCGAAGCCTGTTTATAAAATTCTTCGAGTACAATTATCTGGTCGCTTTCTGCAATTCCTGCAAGTCGAGAAGCAAGGTTAACAGGGTCGCCAATAACAGTGTATTCCATCCTGTCATTTGAGCCAAGGTTGCCAGCAATCATAATTCCTGTATTCACACCAATTTTAAAGTGTATAGGTATTTTCTTTTGCCTGAGCCTGCTTTCATTTAGCTGTGCGACGGCACGCTGAATCATTACGGCACAGGAAACTGCATTGAAGCTGTGGTCTGTGGTGAAGTCTGGAACACCAAATACAACCATAGCACAGTCGCCCATGAACTTGTCGATATGACCACTATGCAGTTGTGCGATGCTCGAAATATAGGAAAAATACTCATTCAGGAGGTTGGCAATTTCATCTGGAGGTAATTTTTCCGAGATACTGGTAAATCCAACAATATCGGCGAACAGGACGGATGCGCGAACGTGTTTGCCGCCGAGTTCAACTTCATCCAGATTTTCCATGACTTTCCTGGCAACATTGCTGGACACGTATCGTGAAAATGCATCTTCGACCTGGGTCTTCTGTAGCAGGCCATGAGCCATCTGGTTAAATGCACAGGCGAGTTCACCGATTTCATCATTGCGTCTTTCATTAAGCCTGAACTGGTAGTTACCTTCTCCAATGGCCTTACTTGCATCGACAAGATTATGGATTGGCTTGGAGAGATGGCGGCTCATGACGAAGGCAAGAAAAATGGCAATGAGTGTCATCAGGATGGTAATCATTACAATAACGTAACGCGATGCCTGTAACGATTGAAGCATTTGCTGCTTACTGAATGTAATCAGCACATGCCCGGCAAATAACTGCTTAAAAAGGATGGGGCTATAAAAACAGATCATCTGGTCTTCATCGAGCGGGCTTGCACTCCATTCGAAGTTATGGGGTTTCTGCCGGTCGCTAATCTGCTCATATATCAGTGAAGTAACGGGCACTCTACCCTGGCTGGCGAGAGTATTGCCGGTGTCAGATATAAGGGTGGCACCGATGATCTGCTGTTTATCGACCAGGTTAGTGACCAGTGTCTGCAAACCCAGGCTATCGCCTGACAGGACCATCTCACTCGCGCTATTGGCGAACTGTGCGGCAATGGCGGAACCCATATCGTGTATCTGTTTGCTCAGTACAGATTTCTGGTTTTCAAGAATAATGAAGCCGAGTGTAGACATGCCCCCTACGATGAGCAGTGTGATGGCAAGTGCCAGCTTAATTGCAATGGGAATTCGTACTCGATTGACGATATCCCCGTTGTTCGCCGGCATTGCTGGACTTTGATTTTCCAGTTTTGCGTTCATTTAGGCTTCTGATCTTGTCTGTGAAATCATAGCATGACAAGTGGTCTGGGTGTTCTCTTATAAAATCTATAAAAAATATGAACTTAAATTGCATTCAAGCGGTCATATATTACGCAAGCCAGCAATATTAGGCGGGGTAGATTGTATCTCCCTGCCTTTTTTTATTTTTATGTTTTTTACCCTGAATTCCCTGTCGGATCTTCGCTAGAATAAGCCGATAATATCACTACAGGTGCAATATTGATGGCATCTCTACTCGAGGTCAATCAACTAACTAAAATCTATAACGGGCTGGCAGCAGTAAATGGGGTCAGTTTTACAGTAGCAGAGGGTTCATGCCTCGGGCTGCTGGGTCCAAATGGGGCGGGGAAAACCACTACGGTAGAGATGCTTGAAGGTATCAAGCAGCCGGACTCGGGTGATATTCTATACCGTGGTAACCCTCTGGGCGCCGATTTCAGGGGGCGTGCAGGTATTATGTTCCAGACCACGGCATTGCAGGATTTTATCACGGTCAGCGAATCGCTTGAGCTGTTTGCCCAGCTATATCCTCAACAGATAAACAGGCAGCAGCTAATAGATGACTGTTCACTGGGCGAGTTCCTTCAGCAGGAGACTTCGAAGCTCAGCGGTGGCCAGCGGCAGAGGCTATTACTTGCCATCGCACTAGTGAATGACCCCGATATCATTTTCCTCGATGAGCCCACGACCGGGCTGGATCCACAGTCACGCCGCAATTTCTGGCAGCTGGTGCAGAAGATAAAGCAGCAGCAGAAGACTATCGTTCTAACCACACATTATATGGAAGAGGCCTATGAGCTGTGTGATGAGATCATTATAATGGATCACGGAAAAATAATTGCCGAAGGCAGTCCCAGGGCCCTGCTGGCAGGGCACTTTAATGACGTCATTATCCAGTTACCACAGAGCACAGAGATTGATGGGATGCGTGAAGCAGTGTCTGGGACGCCTGGGCAGGCTATTCATCTTTCCAGTTCGGGTTATGAAATTCGAACGGCAGATATCACGGCTACTATCCAGCAGCTTGTGCAGGCGAAGGTGCCCTTACACGGCCTGCAGGTGAGAGAAAGAACACTGGAGGATCTTTTCCTCGAGCTAACAGGTGAGGCACTCAGGCAATGATGTGGCAACGATTTCTGAGTGTGCTGAAAGCACGAGACCGTGAGTTTATGCGTGACAGGAGTGCGCTGGCCTGGAATATATTATTTCCGCTATTCATTGTTTTCGGCTTTGCGTTTGCATTTACAGATGAGCAGATGGATCGATATAAGGTTGGCGTTATCGAACAGTCAAAGGATGCAGACCTGGTGTTTCTTGGCAGTCGCTATGTGCAGTTTATTGATATTCCTGCCGAAGAGCAGGCTGCGGCGATCAATAAGGTGCAGCGTCACCAGCTAGATTTGCTGCTGGACGCCAGTGCAGCTCGATACTGGGTGAACGACAGTTCCCCATCCGGCTATATGCTTGAAAAAATGCTACATGGCAGTGGTGGTGATAGTTACCAGAAACAGGCAGTGACGGATGAGCAGATACGCTATGTCGACTGGTTGATCCCGGGTGTGCTGGGTATGAATATGATGTTTAGTGCCCTGTTTGGTGTTGGCTATGTTGTTGTTCGATATAGGAAAAATGGTGTATTAAAAAGGCTCCGTGCGACACCGCTGAGCTCACTGGAGTTTCTGGCAGCGCAGGTGGTTTCGCGTCTCTGGCTGATTATGGCGATCACAACGGTCGTTTATATAGGCTGTGACTGGCTGATTGGCTTCGCCATGTACGGTAGCTATCTCAATCTCATCCTGGTGATGGCACTGGGAGCATTTTCGATGATTAGTATGGGCCTGATCGTCGCAGCGCGAGTGAAGTCGGAAGAAATGGCGGGTGGTCTGTTGAACATGCTGTCCTGGCCGATGATGTTCCTCTCAGGTGTCTGGTTTTCACTGGAAGGCTTGCACCCGTGGGTACAGAAGCTTGCGCTAATATTCCCACTTACGCACATTACAGAGGCAGCTCGTGTTATAATGCTGGATGGTGCAGGCCTGTCAGCTATATGGCCAAATTTGCTTGCACTGATAATAATGAGTATTATTTTTTTATTACTGGGTGTATTGCTGTTTCGATGGGAATAGTAATTGTGCTGTTGTGCTTATCTCACAGTCCTTACCCAAAGGCCCCCCCGGCCAGAATAGCCCGATGAGAGAGTCGGAGCTGTAAAAAGTTGAGGTTTTAATATGTTTCATTTAAGCGAAGAACGCCAGATCCTGCTGACTCAGAAAATTATGGAGAGTCTGGATGACTGGGGCCTGTCGGCCGCTGATCAGGTAGTGGTGCTAAACCTGCCTGAAGGTACTCGTACTCGTAAACTGCGTGCATATCACGAAAATACACCACTGCCAAACGACGAGAATGTTGAATTCAGGGCGGTTCGTTTACTGGGTATCATTGATGCCTTACGCACAACATACCCGAAAAATGAGCAGATGGGTGGTCGCTGGATGAAGGCGCCTCATCGTCGCTTCCAGAATCGTACTCCATTGCAGGTACTCCTCGAAGATGGCAACACAGGTGTGAACTCTGTGCTGGCAGAGCTCGATTGTGCTTATGCATGGGACCTGAGTGGTTCTCAGACTAAATAATATCCTTTCCGGCAATGCTGCCTGTGCTCATTGCCATTTCCCTGGTGTCTGCTTATCAATTGCCTGCTTGCAGATAAAGCTGATTACAGCGGTCTGCCATAATGAAGTCGTTAATAAATAAGCCATCCACGCTGTGTGTCCACCAGCTAATCGCGACTTTGCCCCATTCAATACAGATGCACGGGTGATGATTTTCCTGTTCTGCAAGTTCTCCTACGGCATTTGCAAATGCCATTGCCTGCAGGAAGTTTTTAAAGACAAAGTTTTTGCTGATCTGGGGAATAGTCTTTTCTTCCGATATCTGCCATCCGGAGAGTTGCGACATCAGCAGCGTTGTCTCTTCATGCGTCAGGCGCTGTGACTCAGCATTACAGTTTACAAGAGCCTGTTCGTGTAAGGCAGACATAGTGTATTCTCCATTATTATGAATCAACAAAGCACAGGGTATGACGAGCAATGTCGTCCAAGTATATGACGTCTCCAGCTGAGCTTCAAAGCAGGCTGCAGTCATTACAACAGGAATACCTGCTGCATGGAGATCTTCCGGCTAAAGATATCGAATTGCTCTTCACTGGTGATTTCGAGGGCCGGGAAGTTGTATGGAATGCACGCATTATGACTCTGCAGGAATATGCGAGACATCATAAGGTGGCCAGTGATCCACTTCAGTTTATTGATATAAGGCAGCAGCAGGGGAAGTTTTTCATAGAGATTGGGCTGAATATTGAGCAGATAGACCAGGCTGCTGTAGAACGCACTATAATCATGATACGCAAATACAAACGTTTACGCCCAGGGAGACATGAATATGGTGCACGAAGCAAGACTGAATAAAACAATGGATGCAATATAAAGACGTATTATCTATGAAGCGCATCGTTGTCATTAACACCAAGGGAGGCTGTGGTAAAACGACAGTGTCAACTAATCTGGTGAGTTATTACGCATCAAAAGGTGTGAATGCTGCACTATTTGATTATGATCCCCAGGGGTCAAGTATGCGCTGGCTTAAATTACGCAGTGATGAGCATGCCGATATTCATGGCGTGGTAGCGCATAAAAATGCTGCTCGAACAGTTACCATGAGCTGGCAATTACGCCTTCCTCCCGAAACAGAAAGGCTTATTATAGATACCCCTCCCGGATTAAAAGGCCCTGAACTGGTTGAGCAGTTAAAAGGAGCAGACGTTATTTTGATTCCCGTGCTGCCATCACCACTTGATATATTTGCAACGGCGGATTTTATTCGAGACCTGTTACTTGAAGTAAAACTGCGCCTGAATAAAACATCTGTTGGCATTATTGCAAATCGAGTTAAGAAAAATACTGTCGCATTTCAGTCGCTGGAGCGCTTTCTCTCATCACTGAATATTCCGGTGGTTGCACGTTTGAGAGATACACAGAATTATTTGCGCGCAACTGATGAAGGTATGGGAATTCATGAACTGAAAGGAAAAAATGTGTATGTAGATGCACAGCACTGGAAGGCGATTATGCAGTGGGTGGATAAACAGTAAAAAATTACGAAAATAAAAAAACCTGCATGAAGCAGGTTTTTTTAAGACTATCTAGCAGGGTTATTTCTTACGACGAGAGAATAAACCGATAGAAACGAGGCCGGATAATAAAAGCACTAGAGGTGCAGGCAAAGGCACAGCAGAAATGGATGGGTCTGCATTGAGTGCTGCCATCATTGATAGAGCAACAGGAGATGTACTATCTGACTGCATAGATAGACTAACAGGTTCATCTAAAATTGAATTAGCCAGCATCCCGAAGTCACTCAGGTCTATTTCTGCAGCTACCATCAGTACGTTTGAATGCAGTGAGTTATCCCAGGCAACATTATTTATAAGAAACAGATTAGAGCTTGAGTCATACAGATCTGAAGTGACAAGCTCCTGGCTGTGTCCATTAATACTAACGGTTGTACTGTTGCTACTTTGATCCCAGAGAAAGAAAAATACGATATCTGAGCCGTCGCCATTAAAAACACTGGTGTTACCAAATCCAAGGTCCATAGATGTTGGGCCGTAGCCGGTTATCGCTGCCAGATAGCTTGAAGTTGAAGAATCAGTTGCATCAGCTAATGGGCTCGCTGCATCCCAGCCTGAACCATTGTAGAGGCTCCAGCTAGTCCCGGAAGCATAGTACAGGTCTGAACCATTATTGGTAATGTAGCCATTTGCGCTAATCAGCTCATTCGCAATAGAGCTATCGTCAAATGTATAAGTGCCAATCGTAGCCGAATGTGCCTGAAGGGTAAACAGGCCGCCAGCTACTAACAGGATGGCTGATATTGTATTTCTAATTTCCATTTTTATACTACTCGAATTATTACTTCACTAGAAACAAGTTTAAAAACTACCCGGTGGTGGCGGTGGTGTTGTTGGTAAAGAAGTTGAAACAGGTGGTGCTCTTTCTACTACTATTTCAGGTACCACTACAGTTGGCTGTGCAACCGCGACAGTAATCGTTGCCTGAATGCGCTCACGAGTTAAAGCTCTGTTTTCATTAGGCCTGAAGCTAACTTGTGGCTTCTCTGCGGGTGGAGGCGTAACCTGAGCAATTGAGCCAGCGGCAGGCTTTACACCCTGTGACCAGTCGCCCCAGCTGTATACTGAATCTGCGGCAAAGAGCTGCGTTGAAAATAAGGCTGCAGCAGCCAGTAAAATTGGTTTAGTCATTAATATATTCCTACTTCTATATTGCTTTATTACAGCAATTGCAGTGCCATCTATTGATAAAACGCTGTGAATACAGTCGTTTAATCAGCGTAATGTGAGATAAGCCACACTTTTGGCGATTCCTGAATGTTAAAAGAATTATAATGATCAGTCAGGTGAAGTATATACCTCGTTTGAATGAGGCTGAAAGAAATATGCTAAATTATTGATATTATTATAATAATTGTATATCAATCCAGGGGCTTAGATAGTTGGTAAAGCCGACAGCCAGTCATGTCTGGCTGTCGGGAATATTGACACTTTATAATGCGGTCTAGAAGAAGTACCTACGAAAATTCAGTTCGAAAAAATCTCTGTCGTAGCTGAAAGAATCAAGATTTGAGTCATTATCGGTATAACTGTACTGTGCATTCAACGTCCATGACTTGAGGGCTCCACTGCGGAAGTCGTGACTGACACCCAGAATGGCGAGTAATTCGGTTTCATCCCGTTTTAGCGTGCTGCTCTCAACGCCATCTGGTGCTTTATATCGATAGTCACGGCTACTTAGCGTTATGTAGCTACGCGCATCTTTCCATGCAGGCATCTGTCCACCCAGGTAGATTTCTGCGCCTGTGTAATGCAGGCGGGAAGCGTCAGCGCCATTATCGTGGTATTTAATACCTGCCTGAACGCCAATCAGCTGGCGAGTATAAAATTTCGACAGGCTGATATTCCAGCTCTTCGACGTGCCATCAAGATCGATGTCCTGGTCATGCTCTCTCACACTGGTCATGTTCTCGAGCGTTAGCTCCATGTCGTCGGAGATGTTATAGGTGATAAGAGGGTTAAGGGTCAGGTAGTCCGCATAGGGGTCGTTACCAAAGAAGATCTTCTCCAGTTTGAAATTAAGTGCCGCGCGCCAGTGGCCGTCTGCGAGTAAAGCGGGGCCGGTATTAAAGCTGAGTACGCCAAGATTATAATCACTGTCGCCGGAGCCGTATGCCTTGTTATAGGCCGTTGCCTGGCTGAGCCATTCGAAATCGACGAGGCTTTTGCCAATAGTCAGCGGCTGGCTTGAGCGTGAGCGGTGGGCGTAGCTCAACATCAGTTGAGTGCCATTGCCACTCTGTTTCTCGGCTGAGGGATCGATACTGGAAAAACGGCGTATATTGTCTGGACCCAGGTTGATATTTGAGTCTGTAAATGCACCTGCAGATAGATAGATAGAGCTGCTAGAGCGGTCTTTAGCTGCCTTAACATCGCTACTTAGCTGAGCAAGATAGGCCGTGATTGAGAGTTTTACATTCTCGGGAGTGGCAGGATCATTGAGAACCCTGGTCAGTTGCTCTTTGGCATCTTCGAAGCGGCGTGTCATATGATAGGAAACGGCAAGTTCGAGTCTGGCGCGATTCAGATCAGGCTGATGCTGCAATATAGTTTCAAACAGCTCTATTGCTGTTATAACTTCTCCGTCTTCACGGGACTGCATGGCCTCATTGAATAGTGCTTCAGGGTCGATGCTGTCCGCAGCATAAGCAGCTGGTAGCGAAAGACAGGCGAGCATGCAGGCCGCTGCAAGAGGTTTCCTGATCATTTAATAACTCCGATTTTCATTTAGACGCGATATTGACGGCTTTTAGGTGTATTTTCAAGATAAAAGCCAGATATACAGGTTGCAATATCGTATATGAGAGTTTGCTAAAGTGAAATCATCCAAATGGGTTAGGCACAGATCTTGGTAAGAGATAGTATACTTGGCGAGAGTGCCAAGTAAGAATAATAAAGTAGGTCAGTGAAAAAACCATATATAAAAAAGCACAGGATTACCTTTGCAATTCGAAAAATGCATGTATGTATTTATCTGCTGTTGATTATGTTGCCATTAAAAACTCAGGCAGGTCTGTTTGGTTATCAGGAAAACGAACGAACCAATCTGAAACTATTTCCGCAGTGGCTATCAGTCATTGAGCGTAACCTTGAGCAGCGCACGCCTGAAGGAAATTGCGAAGGGCGTAAACTCGACCAGTGTCATTTACGTAACTGGATGGCTTTCCTGAAGAGCATTAGTAAGCTTCCAGAAATAGAACAGGTTAGAAAGGTTAACCAGTTTGCTAATCAGCATCAATATATTCTGGATATAGATAATTACGGAGTGGAAGACTACTGGGCTACGCCACGAGAATTTCTATACAATAATGGTGACTGTGAAGATTACGCCATTACCAAAATGTTGTCCCTTAAAATGCTTGGATTTGAAATGCAGTCAATAAGGCTGGTTGTGTTGCAGGATACCAATTTACGCATAGCACATGCAGTACTCGCGATAGACACAAAAAATGACACACTCATTATGGATAATCAGATCGATGAAGTGGTATCACATAAACATATTTTACATTATGTACCTGTGTATGCACTAAATGAAAAAAAATGGTGGATGTTTCTGCCGCAATAGTAGAATGAAATCGGAACACAATGAATCAGATAAAAGTAACAGGAAAGCAGTCAGGTAAGTTAAATTCCACAACATTTGCCAGTGTGTTTCTTGTTATCTTCCTGGTGCTTAGTTTGTGGATGATTTTTGAATATGCAGATAAAGAGCGGCAGCGTGACCTGATGAACTGGCAATCAAGACTTGCGTTGCTGGCAGAAATTAGAGCGGCTTCTGTAGAAGATCATATCCGTGAGAAAAAACAGCAGTTAACAGAACTTTCAAACAACCCAACCTTGCGACTGTTTCTTTCACAGGATGAAAAAATTGAAAAGGAAGATCCAACAATCGTGCTAGCCCAGCAGGGGCATGTAAGAAATCTATTGCGTGCAAGTGCAGATCGGTTTGGATTAGGTACACAGCAAACAGGTCAGTTAAGCGCATCAAAGGTAGCTAATTATGGTATTGCAATACTCGGCAAGAACCAGCAGCTTGTAATGGCAACTCCCGGTTTCACCAGTTTATTAGTGAACCTGGAAGAGACAATTTCGAATGTGTATCATACAGCTAGCGGCAGAATTATAGATATATTCAAGGGTTATGAACAGCAACCGGTATATGGATATATCATGCCAGTTTTTCATATACAGGATATGCAGGGTGGAACACCCGTTGGTGCGATCATTGTTCTGCTAGATCCACAGGAAAGTCTATACAAGTTGCTGCTTAACAGGCAAAGCGCAACAGTATCCGATGAAACGTTGCTGGTGAAAAAACAGCAGGCTAGCCTGATATATATGAGTCCACTATCTGGCGGATACCAGCTATTCCATCAGATGTCATTAACTAATAATCAGCTCGCAGCAGTGTATGCTGCAAATAACGAAGGTGGTTTTACCCAGCTCAAGGATTATCATGGAAATGAGGTACTGCTAACTGGGCGTAAGGTAAAACAGACTGACTGGGTGCTGGTGCAGAAGATAGATGCAGCTGAAGCGTTGGCAGAGTCGAACAGACATCAGAAATTTTTG
>JBFHVK010000046.1:0-12967 GCA_041589615.1 Gammaproteobacteria bacterium
GTTAGATAAACCAATTTCGCCAAATATCCTGAAACAATGGTTATTAAATGCAAATCTCAAACATGATGTTCTTCGCGAACGCGTCCAACTCAGCGCAAACGGTAACTCGCTCAAATACCCACTGGACATTACAACCTGCCAAAATGACAAATTACTTTATGTCGCACCTCCTCATTGTCAAGGCTTTGTTGACCCCATTGACACACGCACTGAAGTAGTACATCGCGCGCAGCCGACAGGTAACCTTGATGGCATTTTTAATAACGCTGAAGTCAACCGTGAACTGTCTACAGAGCTCATTAACCAACTTCGTGAAAAACAAGGCCTTAAACCGAAAAAAGCCAAATACAAACAAGTTGGATCGCACGACGTAATGACGAACCCTGATTTTGCAACCGTAACAGGTATTAAAACCGAACGGGGATTCGTATATCTAAATCTGAATAACGGTGACAGCTGGGGTTATTATCACCCTGAGAATAACCCGCAAATCCTGTACAACTTCAAAGGTGAGCCGCCAGTTTATACAAAAGACATTGTGCCAGATTATTTCCGAGACACGATGTCCGAAAAAGAAGCTGAATTTGCGACCCAGCCCTTCTGTTTTCATGAACCGCGTACAGACACATACTTCACAGGGGTATACCTAAGTAAGTCTAATACAATCCATGCACTCAACTCAGTGTCATCTAAAGACAAGATTAAAGACTTCCTCGCGCAATATGATTTACCTATGCCAGACCCAATCGAGGACTGGACACTCGAATTCAATCCGACTACAAATATGGTTTTCGACCCAACAAATCGATGGATCAACAAGTTTAAACCAACGTCTTACATGAAAGACCGGTCAACACCGTGCGCAGCTGTACCCAGCATTATTAATAAAGTTTTACGCTCAATTTGTGTTGACAAGGAAACATACGATCATTTTATCAACTGGTTAGCGGCTTTATTTCAAACCCGCAAAAAACTGGGCACAGCCTGGATTTTTCACGGCGCACCCGGTACAGGTAAAGGTATTTTACACGAACGAATACTCGCACCTTTATTCGGAGTTGAGCATACGCCGAAAGTTACCATTCAACAACTAGAAGAACAGTTCAACAGTTTCACTGAAACGGCACTCATAACTTGGGTGGATGAAGTAAAAATGAACAACCGGTCAGAAGATACCGTGCAAGAAAAACTCAAGCACATGATCACAGAGGAAACCACAACAATCCGTGCGCTTTATCGTAACCCAATTACTGCAACAAGTTATAACAACATTATCCTCGCAACCAACCACCGCGACCCCTTGTACATTGCGCCGAATGACCGGCGTTATAACGTTGCACCAGCACAAGAAACGCCAATATCGATCACTGCGTATGAAATCGACCTCATACGTGACGAACTCCCATATTTCGCTGCGTACCTCCGAGATTACAGCGTTAATATGGCAAAAACTCGCCAAATCCTACAGTCGAAAGCCCGCGACCTATTAATAAAAGCCGCAGAAAAAACAGTGGATACGTTTTTCAATGCGATTAAAACTGGCGATATCGATTATTTTTTCCAATACATAACAGCAAAACCTCGATTAACACTGGGCAATACCTATATCGATTTCGAACGAGCTGTCAAGCGTTGGTGCGCAGCAGCAGTTAACAACGAAGACCTATTTATGTCCCGTGACGAAATGTTAGCTGCGTACGCATATTTACAAAACAAACCGAATACCTCCTCCACAGCGTTCTCACGAATGTGCGCGATTCAACGAATCACCATTTACCCCGGCAAAATTAATGGGGTCCCCGTTCGTGGCAC
The DNA here is from genome assembly GCA_041589615.1 of Gammaproteobacteria bacterium. Taxonomy (GTDB): domain Bacteria; phylum Pseudomonadota; class Gammaproteobacteria; order SZUA-229; family SZUA-229; genus SZUA-229. Next base: position 1,813 of record JBFHVK010000046.1, read on the forward strand.
GCATGTCAAACCTAAACTGGAAGACCGCGATAGCGTAAAGGAATATGTCCAAGCTGAGAACGTCATCCAGATGAAACAACCAGGATAATTTATGGCTAACGACCCGAAAATCAACGCGCAGTATAAAAAAGTGCTATTCGACCTAACTGCACAGATCACGCTGACGCTCTTATCTCGGGAAGATGTCAAGATTGATGACGATGATATCGCATCAGTTGCTGCAAAACACGCAAGTAATATCATCGAAGTCATCGAACATTCTTCCCCGCCTGACCGACCCTCAACTGGTCAGCACTAACCTTTCAGTAAGCGTCAGCAGGTTATTCGCTCATAATAAAGCCTGCAGTTAGAGAGGGGTTTTACTTGTTATCTCGCCACTTGATCTAACCGCTTTGCCCACGTCACGGGCAACTTCTAATACTAGTGAGGGTAAATGATGCACATTATTTATGACGGTCCTTCTTTATTAAATGGGGAAGACATCATCGTATTGGCTACAGGTTATAAAAGACCAAGCCAAAACCGTAAAACAGGTCCGATGATCCAAACATTTATTCTCCATAAACATACACCGCCGACAGTCGCGGTAAAAAACCACGACGATGAAGCAGTCTGCGGCAATTGCCCGCATCGTAGTGGCTCCTGTTATGTTTTAACCCACCAAGCCCCGAGTGCAGTTTATAAAGCCTATAAAAACTCAAACTTGGCGCTTAGCACTAAGCTCTCAGCACTGGGACGTAACCGCGCAATTCGTATTGGTAGTTATGGAGACCCGGCTGCAGTCCCAACTGAAATCTGGGCACAATTCACTAAATACGCCAACTTTTCAACTGGCTACACCCACGCATGGCAAACATGCGACGAACAACTCAAATCCTTGTGCATGGCTTCTGTTGATTCAATTGAAGAACAACGTATAGCCCAGTCACGCGGATGGAAAACTTTTCGAGTAATGCCATTACATGAAGACATCACCAACAACGAAGCCCTCTGCCAATTTGAAGCCAACGGAGCCCAATGCTACACCTGCCGGTTGTGCGATGGCCGACGGACGAATGTTGCAGTCCATGTACACGGGGCGAAACACAAAATTATACAGTTCCACGCTCATACGACTCGCAAAGCGGCATAACCTTGAACATAACGAGTTATTAAAATACTTAATTGAGCGAGCTGATGACTACAACATCCTTTGGTGCACGCTATACCTAGAAGCCATGTCAGTTGTTGATACTGATGGTGAAAAAATCGAAGCGTTGGCTAAAGACTTTATCGCTGAGGTAAAACATGATTGACCACGAAAACATTGTACTGGGCCCTGCGAGAACGTGGAGCTTTAGTGCTTTAATGAATTACGAAAAATGCCCGCACATCATAAAGCAAAAACTCGACCGCGCACCTGTGCCTGAACGCGACGAGAACCACCCGGCAGAACGTGGCACCAAGATCCATGATATGGCAGAAAAATACGTGGATGGCACATACAGCAAGTTTCCTGCCGACCTCCGTAAGTTTAAAAATGAATTCGACGAGCTCCGCTCCATGTACCCCGAGGGTAACGTCATCCTCGAAGAAGACTGGGGTTTTACCCTCAACTGGGCACCTACTGGTTGGACCGATGACGATACATGGAACCGAATGAAACTAGACGCTCTGGTCCTCCTTGATGAAGGCACTGCTGCGCGCGTTATTGATTATAAAACAGGCAAAAAGTTCGGCAACGAAGTCAAACATATGCAGCAAGCGCAATTATATGCAATCGGTGTTTTCTTCAAATACCCAAATGTGCAGGCGTTGACTACAGAATTCTGGTACCTCGACCACAAACTTACTACGCGGAAAACATACACCCGCGAAAAAATGCTCCATTACATCACACGATTTACAGAACGCGCACTTGCTATGACTACCACAACCGTGTTTCCGCCAAAACCAAACAAAATGAACTGTAAATGGTGTGATTATGGTAATCAAAATGGCACCGGCGTCTGTGCATTCGCATACGAGGAGTGATTATGGGCTTTGAAAAGACTATCCCGCCTGCGTTCAAGCACCAAGCAGCAACGACAGGTTTTATTACAGGTAATGACTATGTATATGTTGGTAACGACCCCGGTACGGGGAAAACCCGTTCTTGCTTGGACGCGATTGAGACACGCCTTAATAACAACGAAATCCGACGAACTCTGGTGGTCGCTCCTAAATCCATATTGGCCGCATCATGGCTCGAAGATGCTCAGCAATTTACCCCAAACCTCAAATGTGACATTGCATGGGCTAAAAACCGTGAGGACGCGTTTAAGTCTGACGCTGACGTCGTTATTACAAACCACGACGCTGCCAAATGGCTAGCTGAAAATAGCAAGCTATTGAAAGAGCAAGGCTTTGATAACTTCATCGGCGATGAATGGACAGCCTACAAGCACCGCACTTCGCAACGCTCAAAAGCCATGAATGCCATTATGGATATATTCAAATTCCGAGTTGGTATGTCAGGCACTATGACGCCTAATGGAATTACGGATATCTGGCACCAAATTTTATTGCTCGATCGGGGTGCACACCTCGGGAATAACTACTGGAAATTCCAGAATACAGTTTGCACCCCTGTTCAAGTTGGCCGAGCACCCAACGCCGTGCGCTGGGAAGAAAAACCCGGTGCCAAAGAAGCGGTTATCGATTTGTTATCCGATATGGTCATCCGATACCGCCTCGAAGATTGCATCGATATGCCCGATCATAGCATTCAGCACATCACTTACACCCCGCCTGCAGCATTAATGAAACACTACGAACAGATGCGCAAACAGGCTGTATTAGAAGTTGGTAATACAGTGGTAAACGCAGTCCACGCTGCCAGTCTTCGCACTAAGCTCTTACAGGTCGCCTCTGGCGCTGTGTACGATGAGGCGCACAAGTCTTTCGCCTTGTGTAAATCCCGCTATGAGCTAGTCCTTGACCTTGCTGAAGCCCGCGAACAGTGCGTGATCGCCTTTGTCTGGACTCACCAAAAAGAAGGGCTGATTAAAGAAGCTACCAAGCGTAAACGCTCATTCGCTGTCATCGACGGTACAGTCAACGACTCTGATCGATTACTGGCTGTCAAACAGTTCCAGGCTGGCGAAATCGACTACATATTCGCGCACCCTCAGAGCGCTGGACATGGGCTTACACTCACCCGAGGTACTACTACTATCTGGCCCAGCCCTATCGATAATACAGAACACTTTGAGCAGTTCAACCGCCGTATTTATCGGGCAGGCCAAACACGTAAAACCGAAACGCTCCTAGTCACAGCTGAGGGCACGCTAGAAGAAAGTGTCTACGAAAACACCCTCGGTAAACGAGACGATATGAACAACTTAATGCAATTGTTGGAAGCCGCATGAGCACGTACACCATGGTCCTGACCGGGCATATAACTGCCGAAAACCTCCACGAAGCGGAAGACAAAATTCGGCGGATTTTAAAAGATATTGATCTAAATCAATATGGAGTCCAAATCATAAACCAAAACAATATATCCGAATGCTCTCATATTCGGAGAAAAAACTATGGAGACAGCCCATGTCCGCAGTAATAGCCCCAGACAATCTAAAACAGTCCCACGGCCTCGGCGATAAAATCGACGAACGCTATAAATTGATCCAGCAGCGGAAAGAGCTCGACAAGAAGTCCAAAGAACTTTATGCCGAAATAACCCAGCTTGAAGGAGAAATCCTCGAACTTATGCAAACCGCTAACTTGGACAATGCCGGGGGTAAAACCTCATCTGTAACAATTACTGAACAACTTGTACCGACGATCGTCGATAACGACGCGTTCAACCAGTACATCATCCAAGAAGATGCTTTGTACTTATTACAACGTCGGGTGGTCGCCACCCGATACAAAGAACTCATTGATGCTGGGGAAACAGTACCCGGCCTTGAGCCAACGACGCTAAGCAAACTTAGTCAACGAAAAAAGTAACGGAGCCCATATGTCCCAAGCACTTACATCCCTGCAAGCCGAACTCCAGAAAGAACTGGAAAATCTCGCTGATTCTGTCAGCAAACCGACCGGCTACAACGTAAAAACTACGAATAAAGTATTTACGATGCCAGATGGTAAAACCCATCAAGGTCCTATCCAAGCGGTTATTTTGGATTTTCGTAACGAAAATCGTTTCTACACAAACGTGTATAACGCTAACTCGCCTCAAGCGCCAGATTGTTTTGCGGTTTCGAAAAAACTTTCTGAGATGGCACCGCCGACAAGTATTGAAAAACCTGTCGCAAAAACCTGCGAAGATTGTCCGAATAATCAATTCGGGTCTGGCGCAAACGGGTCTGGCAAGGCCTGTAAAAACACCGTGAAACTGGCTATCGTCGCACCTGATGCTAAAGCTGATGACTCTGTGTACATTTTAAATGTCCCACCAACATCGCTCAGCAACTGGAGCAACTACGCAACAAGCCTTCAAAGCCAGTTAGGCTTACTACCCGTTCAGGTGATTACTGAAATCAGTTTCGATCCAGGGCAAACATACCCCAAATTGGTGTTTTCAAACCCACAACCCCATGATACTCTGGAGATTATGGCGGTACTTCGACAAACCGCGCAAGGTCTACTAGACTTAACCCCAGAGCGCTAAGCGCTATGAACGAAAGCGGTTATATTCGTTCAATTCATAAGAAGCTACCTGCTTCTGTCTATGCATGGAAAATCTCTGACCGCTTCTGCGCCGGAATACCCGATACATGGTATTCCGGTAATGCGGATGATCTCTTTGTTGAATATAAATACAACAAAAACATCCCTAAACGCTCGTTCACGCCGGGTTTTACTGACCTTCAAAAACACTGGCTTAATGCACGTTACGCAGAAGGGCGAAATGTTGCAGGGATTGTAGGGTTCCCCAAAGCAGGGATTATTTTATTAAATGGAGCGTGGAATCACCCAGTAAAAATGAGCGAAGCCACGCTACTTGGTAAAAATGATATCGTTGATTGGATTATTGACAGGGTAACAATAAAAAATGGGTAATTATATTTTACAGCCTGCTTCTTCGCGTGAAGAAGCGATGCTTAGCGCAATCTTACGCGTTAAACGCGTAAGATGGATACTGGATAATGGACAACAAGGGGAGCGAGATAGCCGGTTCTACGATAATAAAGATTGTGTGTATGGGCTCGATACGCTTATCGAATACCTTGATGAGCGTTTTCCTGAACCAAAACTTATGCCAGATACGCCTTTAAACAGAGCAGTTATCAGATCATGTGCTAAAACATTTTATAGCGCGAAGAACCTCGAAGCAGTCTTGGAAACTTACAAACCCTACTACTCGCAAAATGTGTATATATCGTCAAACCGGATGCCTAATCTGGTCGATGTACTGGTTTATGCAACAACGCCAAAAACACCTGAGTGGCGTACACTCAAAACGGCATTTGATACACAATTCCCGTGTACTCAAATCAACGAAACAAACCCTATCACTGAACGTGATGATTTAGATCTCAACATTTATTAAGGCAAAACATGCGTGGATTATTTTTCGATGAAGAACGTCAACGTTGGCGAGTACGGTTATACCGCGACAAAGAAATTTTTTGGTTAAGTTATCATCGCTCAGAACAGGAAGCGATTAATACATTAATGGAAGCCAAGGCGGCACGTAAAGCTCCACAACCAGTGAGGTTGGAGCGAGCACCAATTATCGAGCCGACGCTCCCCGCGTTACTCGACTACCTCGCTTGGCCACACACAGAAAAAGCTGCCTAACTATGTAGGCCCCCTCAAATGGAGGGTTTTGCGGGACTGTTTCGGCATGGAGGCAGTCCCATTTTTATACTTTCCACTTCAAACAATGAGGTACATAAATGAAGTGGATAATGCTCAAGCGCTACTGTGACCTCAGTGGCGATACCGTAAACGCTGTTAAGAAGCGTCGGCAAAAAGGTATATGGAAAGACGGCCATCACAGTAAGATTGGCCCTAACGGCAAAATCTGGGTTAATATAGAAGCTGTCAACCGTTGGGTTGAACAACATACCCACGACCCTAACTAATACAATGAGATAACCATGCCTACCGTCTTACCCCGAGGCGTCACGGTACTAACCCATCGTTCAGGTGTCGAAACCTTGTACGTTACATTCACCTACCGTGGTGTCCGCTGCCGAGAGTCTTTGCACTTAGCGCCAAGCGCGAAGAACGTCCGCTATGCAGAAAACCTCCTTGCAGAAATTAAAAGCCGTATCAGCCGCCAGACTTTTGCATTCAGTGAGTACTTTCCGGAATCGAAGACCAACGCAGCTAAGCTCTTCGGCCAAGTACGCAGCCGTATCACCGTGAAGCAACTGCTTGACGAAACGGTCTGGGCCGACGTAGTCCCCAAGCTGACAACAGCGTACACATACAAGAAAGATGCCAAATGGGCACGTGAAGCCTTGGGGCATATACCGGTTCAAGACTTGTCTGTAAAAGACGTCCGTGACTGGGTAAAATCTATGCCCCAGCTTAGCCGTAAGACCATTAATAACCGCATGACGCCATTACGATTGGTACTGTCTATTGCTGTTGATGATGAACTGATTCACAGCAACCCGTGCGATGCAGTAACTTTGGGTAAAAAATCTAAGGGGTTATTAACCCGGGAACAACGCTCTGCGGGTAATAGCGCGGACCCCTTTTCACTCGAGGAGATTGATAAAATCCTCACTGCAGCTGGGCAGTACCACATCAAAGCACAGAATTATTTCCAACTGGCGTTCTTTACAGGGATGCGGCACTCAGAACTGGCCGGGCTTAAATGGGACAGCGTTGACCTGGTGAATAACACGGTTGAAGTCCGCGAAGCTTTGGTGTCTGTAGGCGGACACGCTCACGAGCAAACGCCGAAGACCCACGCCGGTAACCGGGTTATCAACCTGAACCCTCGTGCTATTGCCGCATTGCGTGCGCAACAAGCCCTAACCCGCTTTGCTAAGGGCTACGTATTCACGCGGTTTTCAAGGTCAGATAAACCAATTACGCACAATAACCATTATTACGACGCGTGGGGCACGATCCTGAAAGCAGCAAACGTACGTTACCGTCCGCCAAAACAAACCCGGCATACATTCGCCTCTCAGATGCTTAGCCATGATGAGACACCTGCATATATTGTGACTCAGTTGGGACATATGGATTTATCGATGCTTTACCATGTCTATGGTCGGTATATTAAAAATAAGAATACGGCCCCTAAAACGAGTAATTTCGGGGCCTAAAAGCTCAGCAAAGGCTCAGCAAGACAGCCGGAGTTGATTAAATCATTGTTTTTCTGGGATAATCCCGAAGATTAGAGGAGGTTCAAGTCCTCTTCTCGGCACCATATGATAAACTTTGGATACCCACGCTTAAAGCGCTAGAACGCGCTGCCAAAGGGACTTTCACAAAAACAATAAAAACCAATAGTGCCTGCCAGTGCCTTGTTATAGCCTAAAAAGGCTCAGCAAAAGCTCAGCAGGAAATAAGGACTATTACACCTCTACATTAGGAAAATGGTTTTATTATGCCAACTACATCGCCAGATACTTGTTTCCTGATCGTAAACAAGCTACTGGATAAAATAAAGAACGATCAAGCTCGGTATATAGAAGAAGAATCTAGCCTCGAAGGGGTAACCCCTAAAACTTTCGAGCTTCGCGCGAAGCTCGAAATACTAGGTGAAATTGAAAGCTATATTAAGAACTTCCCAAAACGTTAGCCTTTTGCTTTAGGCCTTGAGCCGAACCACCATAAAGTCGAAGCAGATGTTAAATAGAGGACCATATTAACAACCTCATTAAACAGGTCCATGGATTCGTCTGTCATCGCCGGAGTCGCTTCGAACATACGAATTACATCGTATAACTCCCATGCGAGCAACGTTGTCAAAACGACAAGGTACAAAGTGACAACCGGTCGAATGAGGCCCCGTAGAAAATCAACGAAGCCCATAAAGAATGCTGAAACTGGGCCTTTAGCCTTTGGTAAGTACGCCGCGCTGTCCGCTCGGTACGAAGCGCTAAGCGCTTGGCTCGCGGCAACATCTTCTGCGGCGTCCGACTCGCGGTCAACAACTTTGAACTTGAACTCAGCTTCGAGACGAATTTGTTCGTTCTCAACTTTTGTCATTTCCAACTCGTGGCTGAACCGCATCTTTTCAAGTTTAAAATCGGCGACTCGTGAAATGATCGAACCGATTAACCCCGTAGTACCACCAGCGAAAAGTGAAGTAAAAATTTCAATCATATGAATAGCCCAACAAACTCGTATAACTCTTCACGGTAGAAGAAAGCTACTATTAAGAGCACTACATAACCATTCCCTAAACGACGGCGCAAACCTGGAAACGGCGACCAGTTATTTGTCGAGCCGTACCCAACCCGAGTATTAATTGACATAAAACAATGGTCAGGGTCACGAAATATAAAAGAGAGAAACTTACAAAAATATTTGCACGCAACGCACCCTTCCAGTTCTTTTTTGCCGAGCACTGAACTGATAGGCTCACGTGCATCACCTAATGTTAGCGCGTTACCGAGCACATCCAGACAGTACATAATGTTTAAATAAAAACGACCGAATGGGGTTTTCATTAATGCCTTAATCACATCATGTCCTCGCAGGCCAACCCCAAGAGTGAATCTCTTTGGGATAAGTAGGTCGAGTGCGGGAAATCTCCACACCGTTCTCATCAACTTCCACAATGTCCTCCATGTGTTCCACAATGTCAGCGAACAATGGGTCAGTCATCGGGTTACCTGTAGGCGTAGGGTAGTGACGTGTTACTGCACGAATAACTTCACCTGTGTCTACTGGATTCTCTGGATCTGTGTAGTCATACACTTTGCGATCCTTGGTTCTACCATCCCATTTCCAACAGGCAACCAAACGCCAACCCAGCGTGTCAATCATGGCTTGCATAGCTGGATCTATGGGTTGTTCACCTTCCTCATAGACACGTTCTTCTACAGGCAGTAATGACTTCCAGTCGAAGTGTCGGGCAACAACAATATCAAGTAAGCGTTTGCCAGCTACTTCACGTCCTTGCCACGTCCATGCGCCATGGATCTGCTGCACGAATTGTTGCAGGGTTCCTTCCATCTGCTCGATGTCGGTTGTTACTGGAACCTCAATTAGTAAGCTGATCATGTGGATAGCTCCTGTAGTTTACTGCCGGTGTACACTTTGTTGTATATCTTCAGGTCACCGATGGTGCAAGCAGGACGTTCTAACCCGCCTGCAAACCCTGCAGTGCCTATATCAACATTATCTGTACGATCTATAGTGCCAGCATTGACTGCTTCAACGGGTGTCTCACCATCAACAGAGATCCTGATAGTTGACTCATCCCATGAAATTGCAACTTTATGATCCACTCCAGCAGTAGCAGTAACATTGGATTGCACAAGGATAATAGGAGGTGCTCCGTTTTTACGATAGAAACGGAACTTACCCCCAGATAATGTTTCAATATAGAACCCAGCAGCATAACTGCCACAGTTAAAAATACGCTGGGTATATGAAACTGGGAATGATGTCATATTGACATCAAGAACAAGCGAGCCTTTGTCCGGTAAAATGGAATTAGGAGCCTCTAGCTGACTTGCTGTTCTGGTTTCTGATCCAACCGCAGTTGGAATGTAGCTGGTTACGTGTGAACTTTCTTCCGCCTGCTGCCCCCATACAAGGATAGAAGATGTACCATCACGTGTAACGGTTATCACTCCATCCGTTTCTGCAACCTCTGTGACAAAACCCCCGTTCAACGCTGTCGTTGTAGGAGCCATGACAATATACACCCTGTACCAACCGTCGCCGAGGTATTCAATTCCTGCATCTGTATGCTGTGCTGCCTGTGTACCAATAGTGCCTGCTCCATTAGTGGGGATATGGAACCAAGTCCTGCCGTTACTACCTGCATCATAGTTATACGTTCTCATAATAATCCGCTCCAGCTGATCGGCTTTGCAGAAAGTTGAGTATGTATATGCTTTGCCTGCTGCGACGGTTACGTTTTGATACCGACCGACGATAGTGCTACCCCCGGCATTATTATCAATAATGCGAGTTGCTGTGGTTGAACCATCCGGGGCGGCAGCATAATTGTCAACCGACGCATCATTCAGGACTAGCCAACCTGTCTGTGTTAGGGCTTGAGAGTATTCAAGCAAGTTGGTACGTTGTGGCTCTGAAAGGTAGCCTTTTACAGTAGCCAGCTTATTACCAATAAGCGTACGTGGCGCATTTAGTGCAGCGGCTGCTGCGTCGTAGACCAGTTGCTCAAGTACAGCCATGCCGGTTGTGTTTAGATGGACACCATCACCGGTATGGTAGATGTCGTACATTGCATCAGCATCCACATGGTTAGGATCGTGGAAGGTTGACCATGTTTCTACCCAGATGTAACCACGTGCTTGTGCCTGCGCTTTCTGCCATGCGTTCCACGCTTTCAGGTCTGCGTTTTTGTCAGGGTTTGCACCAGCTGCACTACCGAATGGAAGGGTTTCTATTACGATACCATAAACACCTAAAGCATCAGCTTCATCCCACATCGCAGTAGCTGCAGTCTGCGCGTTCGGCAGTGTGCTTGCACCAGCTGCGCGGTAGATAAAATCGTTCGTACCCCATAACCAAGAGCTGATATCATACCCCTTGGTTTTTACTGTTGGCCATATATCAGTCTCGATGCTGAATTTAGTTGGTGGGTCATTCTCATTCGCAGTTGCAACGAAATACCCGCCGACAGCTTCATCTACATGGTATGCGTTTACACGTGCAGCAAGCCCTTCATCCCAGTCAGTACCGTCGGTCATGCTATCACCGATAGCAGCCCAGTAGCGGTCAGAGCCGTACTCTCGCACCACATTATCTGGGGAGACTGCATTAGCATTCTCAGTGTCAAAATATTTAACACCATCGACGTTTGCGCCATGGTCAACCTCTTTAACGCTAAAGTACGAGAAAGTTACATCACACGCAGCGAGATTTCTTTTTATGGTTAAAGCAGTACCATCAGCTGTAAGTTTTAATTCTGTCCGCACACCTACAGATGCCGGTAGCGCATAGTTAGTTGTACCCATCACCACGTTACAGAGACTAGCTGTTCTGTCAGAATACTCATACTCAACAATATAAA
>JBFHVK010000047.1:0-12940 GCA_041589615.1 Gammaproteobacteria bacterium
AAGGACTCACTGTAAATCCATTAATTTCAGCTATCATGTCAATTTTTAATTTACGATTAGGTTACTGGTCTGTAAACCCAAATATTAATTACCAACCAGATCAGAAAGCAGTCCCTAATTACCTCCGCCCCGGCTTTAGAGGTGTAATTAACCGCTGCAAACTTAACGAGAAGGCAGATTTTATCCAGTTATCTGACGGCGGGCATTTCGAAAATCTTGCTATGTACGAGCTAATACGCCGTAGATGCAAACTAATTATCTGTTGTGACGCAGAAGAAGATCATTCATTTTCATTTAACAGCTTGTCAAATATTATTGAAAAAGCCCGTGTAGACTTCGGCACAGATATTAGCATTACGGCTGATGACCTGGATAGTGTGAAATATAGAAATATTGACTGTGGAGATATCGAGTTTGCCGAAAAAGCCTACATTGTTGCACCAATCAAGTATCCTAACAATCAGACCGGCACATTAATTTATATAAAATCAACTCTACCTGATGGTTTACCTGCAGATATTATGGGTTATAAATACGGCCATAATAGCTTCCCACACGAAACAACTGCAGATCAGTTCTTTGATGAAAAGCAAATCGAGGCATATCGAAGCCTGGGATTTCATATAGCCGAATCTATGCAAGATGATAAACGAATTAGCTGGACATAAGGCTCGATAATCAAGTACATGAATCTTTTTTTAATTATGCTGCACACCATTTCGGATGGTGTGTAGCTGCTTTATGAATTCATCACGTTTATTCTGGTTTTCCCTTCGATCAATACCAAGCAGGCTTTTCTGCGCTCGATACCATGTAGGCACAATGAAACCAAGTACAAAAGCTACAAGACCTACCCTCAATACAATATTAAAATAACTAACCGGTTCTATAACTGTCCCTCTAAGAGCCTGAAGTTGAGGTATGACAAATAAAACCGCTATTAGAATAAGTCCTAATGAACAGATTATCGCATCCATAAAACTGCCCCATTGACGATATTTATGTGAACCTTTTAACCGCTTAATATCAGGATACTCACCAGTAGAGAATCTTAAGGCGAGAAAGAATGCTATACCAGCATGAATAAAGCTCCATGGGTAGGAACAGTTTGTATAACGTTCTACCCCTGTAAAATTACAATAACCAGATGCCTCGATAAACTGACCACCGGTAAAAAATATAATAAAGCCTAGCAATGCCGCCAATGATGCTGATAGCAGAGGATAGATAACATTTGGGATATACTGCTTAGGCTCGATATCAGCTTTATTGCGTTGATTTCGGCCACTAATATTTGGGCAGACATGCGCCAGAATTATAGGTGTTAATACAGCAGATAGCATAATGAGCCCAATCATAACTGCTTTAATTACACCTAGTTTATATGCAAGTGGCATAACCAGAATTGTGCACATAATAAGACTCAATATCAGCATATCATTGGAATTTGGTAATGGGCCTGCTGCTTGCGTATAAAGCTTAAAACCAAGCTTACCAAATTTCTGGACTCTATCTCTGTCACTATAATGTGAATGCAGTGAAACACCGGCTAAAAGTGAATATATTTTATGCAAAAGTGTACGGCAATTTTTTCTGAACTCTGCCTCTCTATTTTCCAGCTCTACATTTTTTTCTCCAGCAATTAGTCGTAGTTCTGAAAAACAAACTCGAGCATCTGGTGTCAAATTATAATACCCATTCTTAACTGCATCAACACTACGTAGTTCACTATCAGATTCCCTCAATACAGCAAATGCTGTTTTATATAAATCGTCAGTTTCCCACTGTTTTATTTGCTCAATAAGAATTGAACATTTACTCCAAAGGGACTGGGTTGTAGGGCAAGAACTATTATAGACAATATCATTCTTGTCAAAGCCATCCGCAGCAGCTAACTCTTGAACTTTAGATCTAATTTCATCTGATGGTTCATACTCTGCCATTTTAAGGCGATGTAACTCCCTTAATTGTTGAGCTGGTATCATTGCTCGTTCATAAAGCAAGCTACGAACTTTTATATCAGCCCAGCGAAATGGTGGGACATTAGGCAGAATAAGAATAACAAATGCAGCAAGCACAAGAGGTCCAGCTTCCACTATCCTTGGCATGCCCTCAGGTGCAAACCACATGATAATCTGTTGCACCTGATTAAGTATTTCTGGAATAAGCATGACAAAATATGTAAGCATTGCAATAAGTGCATACATTAACTGGTATAATCTATAACGAAAAATTGTTGTGTTTGCCCGAGTGGGTATCAGTAACTGATTCTGTGTGATCGGTCGCATGCGCAAGCTGTCGCGTAAGTGATCAATCCAGCTTTTATTTGTAGATTCAACGAGCATAATCTGAGGATTATTGAATCGACCCATCGCTGACAACACAACAATTAGTGCTCCCAGCCATATTATGAGTTCAGTAAGGTTAAGGCTGATTGCATCCATTCGATGGCCTCCATTGTGTATCGGCCTAGTTAGACAGATTAGAGCTTACTTTAACATATACATGCTACGCTAAATCCTTATTCCGGATCAATAGATAAAATCTGAAATACTATTACCGAAAATTCCTACACAGGATAATCAAATCACATGCCCTGTATTCTGTGAATAATATTTTTTACATATATATTAATAACTTAATAGACTTTATCATTATAACTGTTATATTTTGTATCAATAGAGCAAACCTCACAAATCAATCATCAAACTTAAATGAAATCCCTATACTTTTTAGTTATTCTATATCTCGGTAGTTTGTCCGCAACAGCAGATGAACTGCAGCCATTCACCACGGATGGCTGTAGTGTATTTCCTGATGGAACATATAAACAGCAATCTCTCTGGCTTAACTGCTGCATAAGACATGACCTGGCGTACTGGAAAGGTGGTAGTTATCAGCAGCGACTTGAGGCAGATCAGGCACTGCGAAAATGTGTCACAGAGATAGGCGAACCTGAAATAGCCCAACTCATGCTGACCGGTGTTCGTGTGGGTGGTTCACCCTACTATCCAACATTCTTCCGCTGGGGTTATGGCTGGCCTTATTTAAGAGGCTATCGTGAACTGAGTGAAAATGAAAAGGCAGCCGTTATAAAGCAGCTTTCATTATTCAGCCGTATGCTGGATAGCATTACCGATGAGATGGATAAGTTGAACTAGGCTGGGCTATTTGTTATTGTCTAAACTACCAGCCTAGCACTACTCCCTCAAGGAAGCCATAGTAGCCATCATATTCATGTTCTTCTGCTTTCACAAATGACACTACATTTTTTCCACCAAAGCGCTTCACCAGAGGTGCCAGCACCTTACGACCTTCATCAGATAATAATGCGTCAGTTATCAGTTGTCTTTCTTCTTCAGTAACTCGATCAGAAACAGTGATTACCTGATTCGGTAATTTTTCGCTGGTGTAAATTATTTTTACCTTACTTTTAATATCATCACTCATTTTGTTATTATAATAATCTGCACGAACAACTGTGCCAGAACAATCACCCTTGATGAGTTTTTCGACCAGTTTCTTCATACCCCCTTTAACACCTACAATAAATGGCTCTCGTACAGGATCATTTAATCTCTGTAATAGAATAACGGCCGTCAGGTTCGGTGGTGGTATTACGCAAACTCGCTTATAAATTAAATCTTCGGGCAACTTTATTTTTTTATCATTTTTACGAGCCAGCATATAAAATTGCAAATGACCAGGTAGTTTGATCAGTGGCTTATGCCTGATATTTTTGATACGCCAGGATGCAAGATGTGGTCCATCTAGTACGAAGTCATATTTAAATTTTTTGATGTCACTTTGATACCTGAGCCAGTATCCTGCGTGGTAATATTTGACTGTTTTTCCTGTAACCTTACTAATGAACCTGGTGACCGGACCATACAGCTTCTGACCTTTTTCTGGGGATTCCCTGGGTGCTGCAGTAAATATAAATTCACTGGAATATACTGTAACGCTACTACCAGCCAGTAAAACAAATAATATAATATTTGTTATGTATCTGAATTTTATGTACTTTTTATGAGTGACCATTATATATAACCTGCCTGCTAATAATCAGGATAGAATGTATATATTTATTTTAGTCGATTATATTAATCTCGCATATAATGCTACATGAGCTAGTTTTGGCAGCTGAATTCTAGAGAATGCCAGGGAATTTAGAGACAGGACAAACGGAAGATGAATCAGGTTTTATCAATATCTTTTTCATCCTCCTTTTTTTCATCCTCCTTTTTTTCAGGCCTAACCATTCTACTATCAAAGAAGCGCATCATACCTGCACTACCTATAACGAAGAGCAAAGCGATAATAAAAAGTATAATAAACAGTTTCATATAGCTTACAAGTTATCTGAAAAGCGTAACGCTAGCAAGCTCTTACGAGCCTCATTAAAAGCATCAAGCGATTTACAGGGTGCGAAATAGTCAGTTTCCTGGGTTATCGTTGATTCTATAATATCGGTTACAACCCAGCCCATTTCTGTCAACTCATCAGTGATAACTGAAATCGCATCACTATGGTTTTTAACATTCACCCAGGCCTGCAGCTGAGAACAATTGTCCAGATGTGCGGTAGACTGGATATCGAGTACCAGATACATCATATTTTTATCTCGTCCAGCATTCATAAAGACTTATGATTTTAACCTGTACTGTTTGGAATAAAAAGGTATTTAAGTCGAATAAGCTGTCCTTTATACTTGGCTAAAATTATTGTTTCACTATTCCAGTATTAGCTGAAAGTTTAAATTGTAAACACATGTTATTATATTACATAGTAGAAGTATCACCCGAAAACTGAGCATTGATATGAAACATAAGCAATGGCACTCTGAAGCCACTGAAATAATTCTACAGACTCTTCAAAGCACGGAACATGGGTTATCCAGTTCCATTGCTCAACAACGACTCAGTGAGTATGGCTATAACCGCTTACCTGTGGCACAGAAAAAAAGTGCACTAGCCCGTTTTACCCTGCAGTTCCATAATCTCCTAATCTATATCCTGTTGGGTGCTGGTGCTATCACAGCCCTTCTAGGCCACTGGATTGATAGCGGTGTAATTGTGGGTGTTGTTCTTATCAACGCCATCATCGGATATATCCAGGAAGGTAAAGCTGAACGCGCACTTGATGCAATATCCCAGATGCTGTCACATCAGGCGAATGTCATACGAGATGGAAAACATCTAAGTATAGATGCCGATCAGCTTGTTCCGGGTGATATTGTAAATTTACAGTCCGGTGACAAGGTCCCTGCAGACTTACGTTTACTCAAGTCTCGCGAATTGCGCATAGATGAGGCAATGCTGACTGGTGAATCATTACCCAGTGAGAAAAATATTCAACCTTGCAATGATAATTCGGCACTAGGTGATCGACATTGCATGGCCTATTCAGGGACTTTGGTCACCTATGGTACAGCCAGGGGCGTTGTAGTCTCAACCGCAAAGTTGACTGAAATTGGACGCATCAGTGAAATGCTGGATTCGGTATCAATTCTGGAAACGCCATTACTAAGACGTATTGGCCAGTTCGGTCGCTGGCTGACCCTGACAATCCTTCTCATTACCAGTCTCACCTTTATATTCGGTTTACTGTTTAGAGGCTACACCGCAACCGAAATGTTCCTGGCTGCTGTGGGGCTTGCAGTCGCTGCAATACCAGAAGGCTTACCAGCCATCATCACGATCACTCTCGCTATTGGCGTACAGGCAATGGCACGTAGAAATGCGATTATTCGTCGCCTTCCTGCAGTAGAAACACTTGGTTCGGTTACTGTTATCTGCTCTGATAAAACCGGTACGCTTACCTGCAATGAAATGACTGTACAGAGTATAACGCTGGTCGAGAACCAGTATGAAGTAACCGGTGTAGGCTATAGTCCGGGCGGTAAAATAACACAGAACTCTACTGAAATAGATACTCAGTCACATAAAACATTACGCGAACTCTGTTTATCATCAATGCTCTGCAATGATGCAAACCTTCAGTTAACTAATGAACAGTGGGTTTTACATGGCGACCCTACTGAAGGTGCCCTGATCACACTTGCATTAAAATCAGAGCTCGATTATGAGCTTGAAAACAGGCAATTCCCACGCATAGACTCTATTCCTTTTGAATCAGAGCACCGCTTCATGGCGACGCTACACCATGATCACCAGCACCAGTACTTTATCTGTGTAAAAGGCGCACCAGAACGTTTACTTGAGATGTGCTCTCTTCAGCGACATGATGGAGAAGAGACACCTGTTGATATCGAATTCTGGGAACAGCACATGTCACGCATGGCTAGTATGGGCCAACGTATACTGGCAATCGCCACCAGGAAACTGGAACAGCCTCAACAGGATTTAAATTTCGATGATTTAGAGAAAGACCTGGTACTACTTGGCATGGTTGGAATGATTGACCCACCCAGGGAAGAAGCGATTAAGGCTGTCAGTGAAAGTCATAGCGCCGGAATTCAGGTAAAAATGATCACCGGTGATCATGCAGAGACGGCGGTTGCCATTGGGCGCATACTAGGCATTGGTGATGGCAAGTCTGTACTCACCGGTAATGATATCGATCAAATGAACGAAAATGAGCTTAAAGCAGCCATTAATGATATAGATGTGTTTGCACGGACCAGTCCACAACATAAATTACGACTGGTCAGCTGCTATCAGTCTCGAGGTGATATCGTGGCTATGACTGGCGACGGTGTAAACGATGCACCTGCACTAAAGCGCGCAGATGTTGGTGTTGCCATGGGTATGAAAGGCACGAGTGTAGCCAGGGAAACCTCAGAGATGGTACTAGTCGATGACAATTTCGCCTCTATCGTAAATGCCGTTGAGGAAGGTAGAACGGTATATGACAATATTAAAAAATCGATACTGTTTATATTGCCAACCAACGGTGGTGAAGCACTAACTATCCTCGCAGCAATAATTACTGGACGCCTGTTACCGATCACTCCTGCACAAATATTATGGGTTAATATGATCACAGCAGTAACACTTGCTCTTGCACTAGCATTTGAGCCTGCTGAAAAAAATCTGATGCAACGACCACCACGCGATCCATCTGAACCATTGCTCACAAAATTTCTGATATGGCGTGTTATTTTTGTATCACTGATACTGGTTAGTGGAACTTTCGGGTTATTCCTACTTGAAAGAGGAAACGGCATGAGCATTGAGTATGCACGTACAGTTGCAGTCAATATGTTGGTAGTTTTTGAAATATTCTATTTATTCAATTCTCGATTTATAAGTGAGCATGCATTTAAACTAGAAACATTCACTGGCAATCGATATGCTATTTACGCCGTACTTACTCTCATAGTATTTCAGGCATTATTCACATATTCATCTCCATTTCAGGTACTATTTGGAACAGAAGCGATAAGCCAGCAATCATGGCTAAATATTATACTCGTTGGTAGCAGTGTCTTTTTTCTAGTCGAGATCGAAAAGTTTTTCATAAGAAAAAAACAACGAAATATAATTTCAACCGAAAAATAATATGACTCAAGGATGTGATACCACCTTATTCCTGCCTGTTTCTTTTGCCTCATACAAACCCTGATCGGAACGCTTCACTAAACATTCGGGTGTATCGTTCTCTTTCAGCTCAGTGACACCAAAACTTGCTGTGATAGCTCTCTCTATTGCATCATACTTTTCCTCTGAAAACAATTTACGTATACGATCAATGACAAGGTGAGCTTGCTCAAGAGTTGTATGTGGCATAATTAAAATAAACTCCTCACCACCAACGCGGGCTACGAAATCTGATGCACGCTTGCTATCGCGAAGACAATGAGCGAACCTATTTATAACCACATCACCAACATCATGTCCATAAGTGTCATTGACACTTTTAAATAAATCGATATCCCCCATTGCGAAACTCAATGGATTCTTATACCTTTGATGTCGCTGTATTTCTTCAACAACTTTTTGTTCATAGTGACGTCGATTAGCAATACCGGTCATAGGATCTGTGAGCATCATCTGAGTTATCTTTTTTTCTTTTCGCTTTAGATCTCTATTTACTTTCACAAGATCACGTTGCAACTGAGCTAATTCTTCATTAAGTTCGATAACAGTACTATTTAAGCGCTCCAGGTCAGCTATATCATACTCACCAACAACAAGAAGTTTATCATTAAATCGAAATACCGAACCATTCACAGAACGACAATAACTATTCGGGTCGCCTATATTCATTATTCCCTGGTATATGGGTACGTTGCTTTCACTATGCAGGGATACGAATTCAGCGAAGCCTGGTTGAACAAATAATTCACGAACATTTATCTTATGATCGGAAGTTTCATCCATATTAATTATAAACCTGAATCCACGATTAGCCTCAATCACAAAGCCCTGATCGTCAAGAATAACTGCGACAATAGCAGTCAGCTCCTGAAGTAGATCGGGGATAACAGGCTTATCAGTTGTTAAGAATTCGGATTTATCTGTCATTTACCAACATCATCCATCAGCAACTTAGCATCGATATACCAGTTATCAATCTTCAGATGCGACCCTAGACCCTGGTGATTATTAAATGCCAGTCCACCAACAACCACTGCTGGCATTTGACCACCCATTTCTGTTCTTAGCTGACTAATTAGCTGCTTCAATGTCAGGATTTGATGTGGAAGACTAATAGATAATGATAATACATCAGGTTTTTCAGCATCAACCTGCGTAATAATGGAATGACTGGGAGTATCTGCACCTAGAAAATTTACATCCCATCCAGATATTTCATAGGCATCGCTCACCATTCGCAAGCCCAAACTATGATGATTACCCTCGATACAGGCACAAATTACTTTTTTATCAACTGGGTCCGCAAACTCAGCCATCGCAAATGCACGAGCTAGTGCGTTTTGAGAAATAGCTGTAGCAAGATGCTCCTGAGCAACGCTGATTTTGTTCTGCTGCCACATACGTCCTATCTCATACATGGCTGGCTGGACTATACCCACTTCAATATCGATTAGAGATGTACCCTCATCCAGACTTTTTTTAATGTAACTTTCTGCAATAGCACGATTACCACTAACGAGTTCACGAGTATAGTCTTCTGACGCAACCATGATCTTATCTTCATCGATTGAATAATACCCACGAAATTGCTCATTAGCACTTAATGCATTAACACCAGAATCTATTACCAGTGTTGAAACTTTCCGATCCATTTCATCCAGTCTCTGATTTATAGCATTTTTCATTAAACTAAATGAATCTATAGGGTGCTGTATTGAGAGCCCACGTGTAACAAGCACATCTTTTAGCCATTGCGCATAATCTATAAACATCTCTGGAGTGGCCGTAACCATGGCACTTAATAAAAACTTGAGGTGATGATTAAAATCAGCCTTGCACATTGCACGTATTTTATCTGCATCACCACGATAACATTCTGGATGCGCATCGAAATATCTATCTGTCACTTCACGACCGATATCATCAGCACTCCGCTGTATAGCGAGCAGACCAGCATCCGAGAGAGGAACAATAGGAAGTTCTGTATTCATTTATTGGAAATACTTTAGTTATTGACTAAATAAATTATAGAATCGAATTTCCGTACTCTTGCCTACCAGCTTTAGTCCCTTTGGGATTCCTTTATGCGAATCTTTATACTTGTGGCCTTTATACCAATGCTTCCAGCTTTGCTCACTTTTCCAATATGTTATGAGCAGAAACTCTTCCGGTGACTCAACAGGATTCATAACCTCCATACGAATAAATCCTTCAGCACTATCAACCAGATGTGGTCGTTGGCAGAATGCTTCAGTGACATCAGCCTCCATTCCATTGGAGACGACAAATTTACTCATGGCGACAAACATAAATAACCTCAAGTTGTTTTACTGATATATAGACTATATTGTAGGAAACAGGAGACTAATAGCTGACAAAATTGATCGATATTAGTTTTTTCATCACATATTTCAATGACTTATAAACCAACTACCCATCGACAGCATGTTATACAAGTACACTAACAGAGTCTATTTATAAGTATTTTATAAACGTCCTGACGTACCAGAAAGCAAGGAATAAAGAAGTGAATCACCCAGTATATCGATATATATGTTACTCAACATAATATCATTTCAGATAAATAGCTTATGTTATTCTAAACTACCTGAATATCTGATTTAGCCAAATTAAGACAATAAAGACATAAATTATAATAATATATTAATGACTTCATTGATCAGGGCATAATGCACTTGCTGTATACCCTGATCAAATTACCAATATAGCGTGCTATCGAATAAACTCAAGAGGTCGTCTTAGACCATGATATTGAAGAATAACATCGAACTCAGTTGACAAATATGCATCTATAAGAGCTTCCCTGGCCTGTAGCTGTTTGTCAGTGAAATCACCTGATATTTTGGCAATAAATAATGTAGCAATTTTATTACCATCAACTGGCTGAGGATCATCAACAGTTCCACCTAGAGGTACTATTTCAAATAAATCAGGGAATGTACGCACCATATACAGGCCCAGATGATAAAACATCAAACCTGCATCAGCCTGACCGTAGGCAACTGACCATGGTACTTCACGGTGATGTATACGTTTACCCGACAGCCATTTTTGGCTGTATCTTGATTTATCATTAAATTTATTCAGGCCATCATCCTTTACCGGTAGTGTATTATTGAATATAACATTATATAGCTTTTCAGCAGTCCAGTTAGATGGGGGATATGGATCATTAGCTGCGATGTTATATATACTCTCACTATAATTCGTGAAACTACCCTTTTCGCTGTCAGGGTTAGAAGTTACGACTTTTATATCAGCGCGACCCAAATCCCAGATAGAGTTTATTTTTTTAGGATTTCCTTTTTTCACGAGAATCACATTTCCATAATTACGGATAACAGGCACAGGCTCACCGACTATGACATCCAGTTTTTTTAGCGTCTGCATAAGCCCAGCTGGGCCGACTGCAACACTAGGCAAACATTCCAGTCTGACATTTCCGAATGTTAGTGTTTTATTCTGTATCTGCTCAGGTGATATAGGTGGGCTGGTTGTGTAGTACCAGTTACCTACCAGATCTTCATTCGATGGCAAAAATTGATCATACCAGAGGTCGCGCAGAGCCATATGATAATTACCTGCCGTAGAAAGAACTATATTTGTATTATCACAATCAGATACTCTTGCATGAAGATCAAATATTCTATTTGATGTTGGCTCTGAAAGATCAGGCGTTGTTGGCTCAATATCAAGAGGCCAGTCCAGAAGAACAGGCGTATCGATGATTGGCTTTCCTAGCAGCTCTGGTAATTCGGCTTTAACTATTGGTACATATATCATTGCTATTATAGACATAGCTAGCCCAGCTAATTTATTATTATAAAATCTCATACAGATCTCCAGCATATTATTATTTTCATTAGTCAATATAAAAATTTAGATTTGTAAATTGCTGCAGAGAACACAGACAATACAGCCTTAATCATCTGATTTAACTGATATATTTTCTGTATGATACATTTGAAAAGCTTAAGTTCTTTAAGATGTCGACATTGAATACTGCCAACGAATACCCCTAACAGAAGCACGCCATCAAAATCTATAACATTATTATTGCTTCAGAAAACAACTACCCTGTAAAGACTGAAACCTGCATTTTTATATTGGCGGGAATTATACCCAGTTAAAGATTACAATAAAAGTGACATACTTCTCATTAAAATATACAATCCTGTTACCTACATTTAAACATATAAAGCTCTATGATAACTGACCACGCGTTGCCACAATCAAGATTCATCCCCATTAGAAAGAATGATTTATTTAAATTACTCCTGGCTGATGATAGCAACAACCTGAACTCGACACTCTTTAAACAATACTACCAGCTACTGGACAATCGCCTACATCATGACTTCCATCTACTAACCTCAAACATCAAAGACTCATACGCCACTTACGACCCAGACACATCAACACTAGATTTTTCTGAAAACCATGATTCACATCTATTTTTCAATAAATTCGAAACACTACTAGATAAAGCCAATTACGAACTGATTAACAGTAATGACCTGGCTAACGCCCTTGAAAAATCTTCCCTTTTTAAAATTAAACTTCATGTTAACCTGGAAGATTTTTCTGATAAATTCATCTACTATAGAGGGTCATCTATTCGTGAAGAAAGCGTTTCCTCATTCATGGGATTATATAAACGTAAAATACGTTTCATTAACTATGATCGTGTGATTTTATGTCTAAAATATAGCGATAAATATGATAGTGATACGATCCCATTAAATGACAATTTATCGGGAAACATATTTATTAAATTATTCAGAAATGTACCAAAAGCTGATCTTGAAATGCTTTTTCCCAATACACGTATCGGCATGCGACTGCAGGATAAATTACTTATTGGTATACCTGCACTTGTAAGCGGAGGCGTCGTATTGACGACAAAAGTTGGTACATCTTTAATATTAATAGGTTCACTGATTGGTTTCTGGCTAGGTATTAGTAACCAACCTGTCGAAATAAATACCACCTCCATAATGGTATTATTTGCAGGCCTTGCCGCACTCGGTGGTTACCTGTGGAAACAATTTAACAGCTTTAAAAACAGGAAACTCAAATTTACAGAAGCTCTTACTCGCAACCTTTATTTTAAAAACCTGGACAATAATGCAGGTGTCTTTCATCGATTGGCCGATGAAGCAGAAGAGGAAGAGTGTAAAGAAGCATTACTTGCATTCTATTTTCTTTCAAATAGCAATACTCCGATGAGCACACAAGAACTAGATCAGGCAATTGAGCAATGGTTATATAAAAAATCTCAGCTTAAACTCAATTTTGATATACAGGATGCTCTGGACAAGCTCCTTAATATGCAACTCATAGAGATAACGGATGAT
>JBFHVK010000048.1:0-12798 GCA_041589615.1 Gammaproteobacteria bacterium
CCAGAAGGCTGAAAGTTTTAATCAGCCACTCATCGAACAATTCCAGCAGGAACTTGGCTCAGCAGGCTACCAGATTAGCCAATATACTCCAGACGGTGACATAGTAATTAGTAAGGGTGAATTAAACCAGCAACACCTGGTTATTGCCATTGGCAGTAAAACCACCCAGCAGCTACTCGAAAGCCAGTTGCAAAACCCGATTCTCAGCCTGCTCATGCCCAGGCATCTTGCTGACTCACTAAGAGCCCTCTATCCAGAGAAGAAAAACTGGAGCAACCTGCTAATTGACCAGCCGGTTGAACGCCACTTTCACCTGATCACATCGATTCTAGGAAAACACCAGCAAACAGGTGTTCTACTTGGCCCTTATACCAATAATATGGAAGCATCGCTGAAAAAGGCGGCCAGTAAAACTGATCATGAAATTATTACCGAACACATCAGTGACTCGGACCAGCTTACCCAGTCTTTAAGTAACCTTAACAATCGCTCAAATGTATTACTAACTCTGCCAGACCCTGTGGTATTCAATAGAAATACCATTCGTGGCATACTGCTATCTTCATATCGTAGCCGTCTACCAATCATCGGCTTTTCACAGGCTTATGTGAAAGCGGGTGCCATTGCTGCAGTCTACTCACAGCCCGGGCAAATAAGCAAACAGGCGGTGAATATTATTTCTGACTTTTTCATCGATAATATTTTTCTGCAAAAGGACTATTATCCTAATGAATTTTCCGTCGCTCTGAATACCAAGGTAGCACATTCTCTCGGCATACGACTGGAAACCAGCACAGCTATCATCGATAAAATAAAAAAGGCTGAACAGTAATAAATGAGAAACTGGGGCATACATAAACGTGTCATGTTTTTAGCATTGTTACCAACTTTGCTGATTACACTATCGCTTGCATCCTATTTCAGTTTCAGTCGTTACTCCTATATAGAAGAAGCATTTCATATTAAGGGCCAGCTGATTGCTGACAACCTTGCACCGGCATGTGAATATGGCGTATTTTCTGGAAACATTGAAATACTTGAAAACCTGATTACAAACGCACTCCTGGATGACGATGTTGTTAATATCAGTATCAGCAATAGTGACGATAATGTTCTAATTAGTCGAACCATCGGTATGAATATACCCAGCACTATTTTGCCACTATTTATTTCTCCTGAAGAATTTCGCTATACCGCACCGATCACAGGTAGCGAAGTAAATATTTCCGATTATGATGAACTGACTCCCATAGAAAACACCTCAGAACAGGCAGTCCATCTTGGATATGTGCATGTCACATTAAATAATCTTTCTACCAAGGTACTGCAACTGGACAGCCTGCTGAAAGGTTTACTAATTACATTTTCAGGATTATTCCTCACAGTATTCCTGGCCATCAGTATTAGCCGAAGTGTAGTACGTCCGGTACAGCGACTTACCCAGGCCGTTAAAAACATTGCACAGGGAGAACTCAATACACGTATAGAAATAGATAGTGGTGGTGAAATCGGCTCGCTAGAGGAAGGCGTGAACAAAATGGCCAGTGAAATGCAAATGATCAGAAATGATCTGCAGGGTAAAGTAAGTAGCGCAACAGCCGACCTGAAAAAAACACTGGAAGAACTCGAAATCCAGAACATCGAACTGGACCTGGCACGTAACCAGGCAATTTCTGCCAGCAAAATTAAATCTGAATTCCTGGCTAATATGAGCCATGAAATTCGCACGCCAATGAATGGTGTTATTGGCTTCACTGAATTACTGAGCAAAACAGCGCTTAACCGTGAACAACATGACTATGTAAATACCATTCGCAGCTCTGCAACTAACCTGCTAACCATTATTAATGACATTCTGGATTTTTCCAAAATTGAATCTGGCAAACTCAATATCGAAAATATAAGCTTTAATCTTGATGATGTAATGGATGACATTATCAGTATGTTTGCACCCATGGCCTACCAGAAAAATATAGAGCTCATATATCATCCATCAACAGAGCTTGCTCATGAAATTATGGGTGACCCTGCAAGAATACGACAGATCCTCATCAACCTCATCAGCAATGCGGTGAAATTCACCCAGAATGGTCATGTCATTATACGTGTGTTACTGGAAGGTGCAGAACACGCCAGAAAAAACATCAGATTTACCGTTACCGATACCGGTATTGGCATGGATGAAATAAGTAAACAACGTCTGTTTACTGCATTTACGCAGGCCGACACATCTATTAGCCGTAAATTTGGTGGAACTGGCCTGGGCCTGGTAATTTCCCGTAAGCTGGCGGAGCTCATGAAGGGTGAAATCGGTTTCGAAAGTAATCTGAATAAAGGTTCGAGCTTCTGGTTTTCCATACCTGTAAAATTCAGTGAAACAGATCAGGAAAATGTGCCCGCACTTGAAAACATTCAAAAGCCGGTTCGAGTTATCCTGTTTGAGCCACTCGACCAGAACAGGTTAACCAGTCGAGCTTTACTCAATAGCCTGAATATCGAGACTATAGAGACAAGCCGCATAGATAAACTGGCTCAGTTAGTTCAGGACAACACAGCAGCTGAACTGGCAGGCATGGTAATAGGTATTAACAGAGGTAATATTTATAATGAAGTATTTCTGGGTAATCTATCCCGTGTGATAAAACAAACCGACTTACCCTATATAACACTCTCGAGCATTTTCGACATTAGCGATGCACAACAATTAACCGAAGCCGGACTGGAAAATATCGTCTACCGCTGTTCACGCACCGGACTCTTGAAAAACCACCTGTTAAATACCTTCATAGCTGATCACAGGGACGACACCCTGATACAGGACGCAAGTCAGCAATATAAAACAGTAAAACATTTACCTGAACTCAGGGTGTTACTGGTTGATGATAATGACATCAACCTTAAACTGGCAAAAACCTTACTCGAAATACATAACCTGAATGTATCTACTGCCACAAACGGTGAACTCGCCGTGGAGTTATGCAATAGCAGTCACTTCCACCTGATCCTGATGGATTTACACATGCCAAAGATGGATGGCTTCGCCGCTGCCCGTGCAATACGTAACTCAGATAACCCCTGTAGTCAGTCTGTGATTATCGCACTGACCGCAAATGTTCTACCTGATGAACAATTACAGGTATTTGATTCAGGTATGAATGACGTGCTGCTAAAACCCATATCAGAGCAACAGTTAATTGATGTCTTTTCACGCTGGATAGATGATAGCGAAGAACAGCCGGATAATATTGAAGCCGTAGTTGTAGAGGAAGATACAGCCGAAATTGAAGCCGTGGTAGTAGCAGAAAACACACCCGTTTTTGATAAACAGGAGAGTGTCATGCTAGCCGGTGGTAATGAACAGCTAGCAAATGAATTATTACCGATGCTGATAGAAGAGTTACCCAGGCATCGTGAAAACCTGCTTGATGCTCACCAGGTTGAATGTGTGGAAACACTTAAGAAATACATACATAAACTCCACGGCGGCTCGAAATACTGTGGTGTCCCCGCGCTTCGTTGTGCTGCAGCAAAATTTGAAAGCATTATAGATAACAAACAGCTGGATGACATCGAACCAGGGCTACAGGCCGTCATCGATGCAATCGACGAACTAATATCCTTTTATCAGAATGAATACATTGCCTGAAAAACGAACTCGGCTATAAAGTCATCCAGCAATCTGTGCTAAATCACACGGCTACGTGCTTCAACCATTAACTTCTTCATATTACTCACGGATGTATGTAGTCCGGAGAAAAGTGCATCGGCAATAATGGCGTGACCAATATTTAGTTCCCTGATTTGAGGAATAGCAGCGATGGCCTGCACATTATGATAATGCAGTCCATGTCCTGCATTCACCTGCAAACCAAGGTCATGCCCGATATCCACTGCTTCATAGATTTTTTTTAACTGATTTAGCTCAGCATCACGACCAACAGCATCGGCATAATGCCCGGTATGTATTTCGATTACCGGTGCAGCGCAACGTTTGGCCGCTTCTATCTGGCTTCTGTCTGCATCAATAAACAGTGACACGCGAACACCCGCCTCAGCCAACCTGTGACAGGCCTCACTAATCCTGCTTTCCTGACTGACGATATCAAGCCCGCCTTCGGTGGTTAACTCTTCCCGTCTTTCAGGCACGAGACAACAATCAGCTGGCTGAACTTTTTCAGCAAATGCCAGCATTTCTTCGGTGACTGCCATTTCCAGGTTCATATGGGTCAACAGCAAGTCTTTCAATATCAGCACATCTCGCTCCTGAATGTGACGACGATCCTCCCTGAGATGTAGCGTAATGGAGTCTGCACCCGCCTGTTCAGCCAGTAAAGCCGCATGCACAGGATCGGGATAACGAGTTCCCCTGGCCTGACGAAGCGTGGCTATATGATCTATGTTTACACCCAGTAATATTGTGTTTATATCGGACATTCAGTTGTTCCCGTAAGTTTATGGCTTCATTTTATTAGAAATAGGCACGGGTTTAAATGGATTTATCTATGCAAATCAAATCTCATACAGGCCCAGAATGGCAGTCATACCGCTTCTCTGCTATTGTCCTAGGATAATTATAAGATCGCAATCACAGAGGTAGATGCGTGTTAAAACAGAAAATCCTGCGATATAGCCTGGGCTTGCTGATTACCTTTATACTCTTCGCCAACGCCAGTGGCCTGTTTTCACTGCGCATAATAGAAACCCTGGAAAATCTCGCCTACGATTTTCGCCTGCAACTGACTCTACCTGATGAAATAGACAAAAAAGTTATCATTATCGACATCGATGAGAAGAGCCTGACGCAGATAGGACAATGGCCATGGGAACGTAATGTACTCGGCAATATCGTAGATAATCTCTTCGACTACTACCAGATAGATGTTCTGGGTTTTGATATTGTATTCGCCGAAAAAGATGAAGACCCCAGCGACAGAATACTGCAGCAACTGGAGAATAGCCCTGTTGCTGAGAATGAAACATTCATCCAGATACTCGATAACAATAAAAACAAACTTCAACGAGATAAACAGTTTGCAGAGAGCCTGAAGGGGCGAAAAACAGTACTCGGTATTATATTCAACAGTACTGACAGGAATCTATCCAAAGGAGAATTACCAAAAGCGATTCCTAACTTCAACCAGAACGTCATCGACAGCTTTGCATTTACTGAAGCTGCCGGCTATACCGCGAATGTATCCATCCTTCAGAATAATGCCACGTCTGCCGGTTTTTTTGATAACCCGTTTATTGACGAAGATGGTGTATTTCGTCGCGTACCCTTACTGCAGGCATATGACGGTAAAATGTACTCTTCTCTTGCACTGGAAATTGTGCGCACATCAATGAATAAAAATACGCTGAAACTGGGCTATGGATCGACTGATGATACGGAAAACATCAAGTCCCTGGAATGGATATACATTGGTGATACAGCAATTCCTGTTGATGAGCACTCCGCTGTCATGGTGCCTTATATTGGGCCGCAAAAAACCTTCGAATACTTCTCTGCGGCTGACATCCTTAATAAATCTATTCCTGCTGAACAACTAAGAAACAAACTGGCCATTTTTGGTACCAGCGCCGCAGGCCTGCTTGACCTTAGAACCACACCACTCGAATCAGCCTTCCCTGGTGTTGAAGTACATGCCAATATTATTCAGGGCATACTCGACCAAAGCATAAAGCACAAACCCGAATACATGATTGGCTTTGAAATTCTCCTGATATTTATCTTCGGGGCGGTTCTGACATTTGCATTACCGGTACTATCACCCGCATGGAGTACTGTTAGTGCACTCATCGCCAGTGCTATTATCCTGTTGCTGGACAATTATGCATGGAATGAATTGATGGTTATCATGCCAGTCGCATCACCACTCATTCTGGTTGGTTTACTGTATGTAATGAATATGTCTTTTGGCTTTTTTGTTGAATCAAGGGGTAAACGACAACTAACACATCTGTTTGGCCAGTACGTACCACCTGAACTGGTTGATGAAATGAGCCGAAACCTGAAAGAAATTAATCTCGACGGTGAACTCCGAAAAATGACTGTACTATTCACTGATGTTCGAGGTTTTACAACAATATCTGAAAACATGGAGCCGAAGGAATTAACCAGCTTTATTAATGCATTCCTTACACCATTAACGCATGTCATTCATCATAACAGGGGCACTATCGACAAATACATGGGCGATGCCATTATGGCATTCTGGGGAGCTCCACTCAAAGACCCACAACATGCACGCAATGCAATTAATGCGGGCATGGAGATGCTTGAAGCAATAAAGGTTCTAAATAAAAAATTCAGCAAACAGGGTAAACCTGAAATAAAAATTGGTATTGGTATTAATACGGGTGAAATGAATGTGGGTAACAAGGGTTCAGAATTCCGTGTTGACTATACTGTACTGGGAGATGCGGTTAACCTGGGCTCACGACTGGAAGGACTGACTAAAAGTTATGGCGTCGAGTTTATCGTCAATGAGACTACGCAACACGAAGTACCCGAATATGAATACCGCATGCTTGATTTTGTAAAGGTGAAAGGAAAAGACAAGCCCGTTACCATCTACGAACCGGTTGACCTTGTGGAAAATATCGACAAGGTCACTCGTACTCGTATTAAGGAATTCCATCATGCTCTGTCACTCTATCGTAAGCAAAAGTGGGACGATGCTGAGCAGATACTATTTCAGTTAAGCCAGGAAGAACCTGAAAGAAAGATTTACCGTATTTACCTCGACAGAATCGCATATTTCCGCAACAACACACCCGACGATAAATGGAATGGGGTTTTCACTCATACTTCAAAATAATCTGCTAGAATTCGCGCACCGGACGGGAAGCCATCACTTTAACCTGCAAGTGTGAACTGTATCACACTTTGCCTTTGGTCGGCAGAACAGCTGTGACTCCACTCACAGATAAAACAGGCTCACTTGAGTAGCATTGTAACAATATATAAACACACCTTTCCAGATGAATAAACGACACTCCCAGTTCGACGTATCTAACACCGTCAATGTGTCCAGCACACAGGCTGTATGTGATGCCGTGTGTGACATTTTCCATAGCTGTTACCTGTCTGTCGACGATAGTCAGATTCGCCGTGCGTTTGAAGATTTTGATAACCTGTTTGAAGGCTACTACAGTGGCTTCAATGCCTGTGATACTTTCTATCACGACAAACAGCACTCACTCGATATGACACTGGCCCTTGCACGACTTATCGACGGCCATGAAAGGCAGAGTGACCGTCACCATACCTTTGGTGCCAGGCTCACCACACTCTCGATCATTACCGCATTGTTTCATGATTCCGGTTATATTCGTAAATCCGATGATGATAAAAGTCATAATGGTGCCCAGTACACTTCCATACATGTGAGCCGCAGTGCCACCTTTCTGCAAAATTATCTGCAGTTAAACGGCATGTCTGAATTTGCAGATATCGCTGCAAATATGGTGCATTACACTGGCTATGAAGTGGCACCTGTCGATATACAGCTTGCCGATGAAAAACTTCACCTGCTTGGTTACATGCTAGGTACAGCTGACCTGATTGCACAGATGTCAGATCGTTGCTACCTGGAAAAATGCAGGGATCGCCTGTTCCCCGAATTTGAGCTCGGTGGCATGGCCGGACAACAGAATGAGCAACAATCTAAATTTATACTGTTTAGCTCAGCTGATGAACTACTGGCAAAAACGCCCACCTTCTATAATAACGAAGTTAAGGCACGCCTTGATGGTCTATTCCAGCAGGTATACAAATATGCAGAGGCACATTTTGGTGGCAACAACCTCTATCTCGATTATCTACAGCAAAATATTCATCATATTGAATCACTGCTAAATGCAGGACAACTTGAAAGCCTGAAACGCCTGCCCCCGGAAAACTACGGCACCAGAACACAGCTGAGTAATCATTAATCGCAAAAAAAACCAAACCATTTCTGGTCTGGTTTTTTTACATCTATACGTACATCGCAATTCAGCCGTTGCACTTCATATAAAGTTTTACGCTACTGAATGGCAAACACTTCACCTTTAACATTATTAAAGATTACCTTGCCATTTGCTACCACTGGTGATGAATAAATTTTTGAATCTACTTTGTATTTCCATCGCACCTTGGCTTTATCAGCTCTCATTGCATACAGATAACCATCGGTACTACCAATATACACAGTGTTAGATGAAATTACTGGCGATGAGAAAATGGGCCCATTGGTCTGGTATTCCCAGATACGTCCACTCTGTTTTTTATCATAGGCATAGATGTAGTTGTCACCACTACCAAAATAGACAGCGCCATCATAAACTGCGGGTGATGAGAATATCTTACCTGCCGTTTTCTTCTTCCATTTCAGCTGACCGGTATCTAGATTAATAGCGTGCATGTATTTGTTATCGCTTCCAATATATAGATAGCCTTCACTGATAGAAGGAGATGAATATATCGGGTTACGAATCGCGTAATTCCACTGCTCCTGCCCGGTTGCCTTATTGATGGCACGTACATATCCGTTTAGTGTAGCAATATACACCTTGCCACCGTGAATAGCCGGTGAAGTATATACCGCTCCCTTTGCATCGAAACGCCAGACTTCAGCGCCACTATCGGCATTCACTGCATATACATGATTATCCTTACTGCCAAAATAAACTATACCGCCCTCAATCATGGGCGCAGAATAGACAAAACCACCGGTACGGAATTTCCATTTCATTTCATGAGAACTTGTATCCACCGCATACAGATAGCCATCCCAGCTACCGATATACAGTGTGCCTCCACTGACAGCGACTGCGGCTTCAACATTGGCTTTAGTCTTGAAGCTCCATTTTACCGAGCCATCATCAATATCCAGTGCATACACATGACCGTCTTTACAACCGATATACACCGTATCCCCTGAAACAATCGGTGAAGAATAAATTTTGTCGGGAGCGGAATATTTCCAGACCAGTTTGTCGAGACGTGTGGGTGCAGATGAACTGGAAATACCAGTATGCTGTGGATTTTCCCGGTACATTGCGGTGCCACCACCACAGCCACTGAGCAGTGCAGTCAGTAGTGTAAGTACAAAAAGAAGTGAACCCCTGATCATTTTTAGCTCCATACTATTTATAGTTTTTTATGTAACAGACTTCGAAGTTCTGACACTAGCGGATTCATACCCTAATATCAAGCCAGTGCTATACCTGCATTGCATAACAGTTCATAGGAAATACTCGAAGATTTATTCGCGACTTCATCTACCGGCAATTGCTGTCCCCATAGTTCAACGCAATCACCACAACTAGCCTGAATACCACGCAGATCAACTGCAATTGAATCCATCGATACTCGACCGATAAGACGCGTTAACTGCTGGTTAACTATTACGGGTGTTCCATTCTCGGCATGCCGAGGGTAACCATCCGCATAACCGATATTCACAATCCCCACTGGCATATCCTCAGGGCATTCCCACTGGTATCCATATCCTACATGCTGGCCACGACGACACTGGTTGATAGCTATAAGCTCTGCCTGCAATGTCATTACAGGCTGCAGGTTCAATTGTCGTGCTGTTTTATGCAGTAATGGCGATGCTCCATAGAGCATAATACCGGGCCTTACCCAGTCCTGCTGCGGGTAGAGAGCACTGATAATTCCAGCGGAGTTTGAAATACTGGTCTCTGCATCATAGCGCTCAGCCAGCTCGCGAAAGCATTCAACCTGTTGCTGATTAGAAACATGATGCACATCATCTGCATTTGCGAAGTGCGTCATCAGGCCCAGCTGCCTGATTAAATCCAGACTTGCGAGTCGTTGCCAGGCCGTATCAACTTCATCCAGCCTCACACCCAGACGCCCCATACCGGTATTAATCTTGAGCCAGGCATCTATCGACTGATCAGTGCGGCTTTGCTCTAGCAGGTCAATCTGCCATATCTGGCTGATCGCAGGACGAAGCTCATACTCAATAACCTGCGATAAACCCAGCACATTCTGGAAGCCCTGGAACACGCTTATCGGCAGTTCGATGCCACCTTCTCGTAATTCTATAGCCTCTACCAGCTGTGCCACGGCAAAGCCATCTGCATCCGTAAGCGCCCGGGCAACCTCCAGCATGCCATGTCCATAGGCATTTGCCTTAATCACGGGCATTATTCTGCTTTCAGGTGCGAGCTGTTTTACCTGCTGAAAATTATGCTGCAGGGCAGCCAGGTCGATTGTGCATGTTGCAGATCGATGAATCGACATAAAGGACTTTATTCAAAACCCTCGGATGAATACATTTCCGGGCTGAAGTTCTCAAATTTAGTGTACTGACCCAGGAAGGTCAGACGGGTTGTTCCGATTGGACCATTACGCTGCTTGCCAACAATGATTTCAGCGGTACCCTTGTCCGGGCTTTCCTGGTTATACACCTCATCACGGTAGATAAATACAATCACGTCCGCGTCCTGCTCGATAGCGCCTGATTCACGCAGGTCTGACATAACCGGCCGCTTGTTAGGACGTTGTTCCAGGCTTCGGTTCAGCTGCGACAGGGCAACCACAGGCACTTCCAGCTCTTTCGCCAGCGCTTTAAGGCCACGGGAAATTTCCGAGATTTCGGTCGCCCTGTTTTCAGAACCACCACTACTCTGCATCAGCTGCAGATAGTCGATTACGATCAGGCCGAGTCCATGCTCACGCTTCAGGCGTCGGGCACGGGCTCGAAGATCTGTGGGAGACAGCGCAGGCGTATCATCTACAAATATTTTCGCTTCTGACAGAAGTGAAACCGCCGAGGTAATTCGTGGCCAGTCTTCATCGTTCAACTGGCCGGTACGCAGACGATGCTGGTCTATTCGGCCCATCGAGGAAATCATACGCATGGCCAGTGATTCAGCCGGCATCTCCATACTGAATACGGCAACAGGTACACCCTGTGCAATAGCCGCATTTTCAGCCATATTCATTGAGAAGGTTGTTTTACCCATCGAAGGTCGACCGGCTACGATAACCAGATCCCCCTTCTGCAGACCACTGGTCTGTTCATCAAAATCGCGGAAACCCGTGGTTACACCCGTGATATTCCCATCCTGCTCAAACAGGTAATCGATCTGCTCTACCGTTTTGGTCAGCAGTTCTTTTATACCCTTAAAACCGTTACCTGCATGGTTGCCCTGTTCGGCAATGGTAAACACCTTACGCTCAGCGTCATCCAACAGGGCCTTGCTATCCCTGCCTTCCGGATTATAGGCACTGCTGGCAATATCGGTCCCGATATCAATTAACTGACGTAATACGGAGCGCTCACGCACAATATCGGCATAGGCTCGGATATTTGCTGCGCTGGGTGTATCTTTCGCCAGCTGCCCAAGATAGGCCAGACCACCCGCATCTTCCAGCTCATGGGTTTTGGAAAGCTCATCAGACAGGGTCACCACATCAAACGGCTTATCAGCGGCCTCAAGTTTGGCGATACTGCGGAAAACGAGTCGATGATCATGGCGGTAGAAATCTGTTTCGGTGACACGGTCGGCAATCTGCTCCCAGGCACGCTTATCCAGCATCAGGCCACCCAGCACGGCCTGCTCGGCCTCTATCGAATGAGGTGGGACTTTTAGCCGCTTGGCGAGGTCAGGTTCGTTGACCTGATAGCTGTTGTCGACCGGGTAAGTTAGGGATTCTGGCATGGGATTATATTTAATATCTGTTGAAACTTTAGTCACTCAGTTTGCCTTTTAAGGCTCAGGACTGCAACACACTTTGGGCTGAATATTGAAGATTTTTGATCTCATTTACTCTGGACATTTTTGCTCTCCTTCGCTCGGGGACAGAGCCTTCTTACTGCCCTTCTGTCCCCGACGTAAGGAATAATTATCCCCCACAAACAAAAACAGCCGGGCTGGGCCCGGCTGCTGCATCGTTGAATGGTAGTGCTTATTTACTCTTCGCCGATGACTGTCAGCTTGATAGTCGCATTGACATCAGTATGCAGGTGCAGATCAATCTCATACTCACCTGCCAGGCGAATTGGGCCTGTTGGCAAACGTACTTCTTTCTTCTCAACTTCTACGCCAGCTGCAGTAATTGCATCCGCAATATCTGCATTACCAACTGAGCCAAACAGCTTGCCTTCAGTGCCCGACTTGGATGTAATGCTAATCTGCATATCATCCAGCTTGGCCTTACGCGCTTCTGCTGATGCAAGGTTTTCAGCTTCTTTTGCTTCAAACTCAGCTCGACGCTCTTCCAGCTCTTTAATGTTTGCTTCGTTAGCTACTTTTGCTTTACCAAAAGGTAACAGGAAGTTACGTGCAAAACCCGGTTTTACACTCACTACATCACCCAGCTTACCCAGGCGATCAATTTTTTCTAATAAAATGACATCCATCATTAAACCCTCAATATTGACCTGAGCAATTAATGCTGATCAGTGTATGGCAGCAACGCAAGGTAGCGTGCGCGTTTGATTGCAGTTGTAACCTGGCGCTGGTACTTGGCTTTTGTGCCAGTAATACGAGCAGGAACAATCTTGCCAGTTTCGCTGACGAAGTTTTTCAGCAGGTTCAGGTCTTTGTAGTCACACTCTGTAATACCTTCAGCAGTGAAACGACAGAATTTTTTACGACGAAAATAGGCCATGCTTATATCCTCTCAATAATTATTCAGCAGCTGCTTCGGTTTCTGCAACGTCATCAGCATCTATGTCAGTGTCAATGTCATCGCTATCATCATTGTCTGAACGGCTTGAAGACTTCTTGTTGTCTTCTTCCTTCAGCAGTGGTGAAGGCTCAGTTACCGCA